>NZ_JBKZWT010000006.1:0-47980 GCF_047759905.1 Sinomonas sp. G460-2
CCCGTCGCGGTCCGTGCACGCGAGCGCGCTCGCGCCGTCCGCATGCGCCGCGGCCGCGAGCTCGTCGGGCCACGAGACACCGTGGCGCGCGCTGAACGCGCTCGAGACGTGCAGGTGGGTGAACGGTTCAGCCACGGGAGCTGGCTCCTGAAGCGTCGAGGAACTCGGCGGTGTTCGAAGCTATCAGCCTTCGAAACTATCTTCGAACTTCTTCAGTGTAGCCTCCCTCGCATCCGCGGACGAACGGGGAATAATGAACGCATGTGCGGCAGATATGTCATGGCGCGTGCGGTCGGTGACCTCGTGGCCGAGTTCGATGTCGACGAGTCCTTCGTCGAGGAGCTCGAGCCCTCCTACAACGTGGCCCCGACGGACCCTGTCCCGATCGTGCTCGACCGGCGGGACAAGGAAACCGGCGAGCTCTCCAGGAAGCTCGTCACGGCACGCTGGGGTCTCGTGCCGTCGTGGGCCAAGGACACGAAGGGCGCTGCGCGGCTCATCAACGCTCGCCGCGAGACGGTCACGGAAAAACCCTCGTTCCGCAAGGCCGCGTCACAGCGCCGCGCGCTCGTACCCGCCGACGGCTACTACGAGTGGCAGAAGGAGGAGGTCGGCGGGAAGCTCGTGAAGATCCCGACGTATCTCCATGCGCCCGAGAGCGGCCTGCTCGCGTTCGCCGCGCTGTTCGAGAACTGGCCGGATCCCTCCCTGCCGCCGGACCACCCCGAGCGGTGGCTGCGCACCTGCACGATCATCACCGGCCCGGCTTCGGACACGCTCGGGTACATCCACGACCGCACGCCGCTCATCGTCCCGCAGGATTTCTGGGCCGACTGGCTCGACCCTGAAACGAAGTCCGAGGCCGACGTCCGCAGCCTCATCGATGCGATCCCCGAGCCTCACCTCGTGCCGCGCGTTGTGGGAAGCCTCGTCAACAGCGTGCAGAACAACGGCCCCGAACTCATCGAGCCTGCCTCGACCGGCGCCTAGACGAGCAGGCCCCAGAAAGGCCCCTCGCCTTTACCGGGTGAGACGGTCTCGGGACGCCGGCCGGTGGGTCGGCGCTCAGAAGTTGCCGCCGCCGTCGTCGGCTGACGGCGGCGGAAGACTGGCAGGCGCTGCGGGCGCCGCTGCCGCCCGCCGGCCAGTACCACCAGGGGTAGGGTGCGCCGCGGTAGTAGTACCCGAACGCGCTGCCGCCGTAGGGACGGAAGCCCGAATAGCCTTGAGGGACGCCGGTGGCAGGCCGCAGCGGGGCCGCGAAGGAACGCGGGGCCGTCCCCGAGGAACCACCGGCGCCCGACTTTCCCGATGTCGTACCGCTCCCCGAGCGGCCCGAGGTGCCGCCCGAGGTGCCCGACTTCCCGCCGGACCCACTCCCGCTGCCAGAGTGCCCTCCTCCGCCTCCGCCCTTCATGGCGACCGCGGCGTAGGCATCGACCCCGCCCACTGCCCTCGCGCAGCCGCTGCTATCGGAGCTGCACGCGGCAAGGCCGCCGGCCGCGAGGGTGCCGGCGAGGACGAGGATCGTGAGCTTCCCCATGTGCGTCACGGGCACCATTGTGCGGCATCGGTGCGCGCTGGCGTAGACGCCACGGGCGAAGCGCGAATCCGCGGCCCGTTGGCGCGGCGGTCCCCGGCAGACGGTGCCGGCTCACTAGCATGGGAGGCTGACCGCTGAGGCTAGGCTAGGGGCGAATTCGATGACCGGCGTCAAGACAGCCAACATGCCCGGGGCTCGGCGCCTCCGGCTGGGGCTCGTCCTCTTCTCGGCCCTCCTGCTCGTCATCGCTGGTCGACTCGTCTGGGTGCAGGTCATCGAGGGGCCGGCCATCGCCGCGGAGGGCCTCAAGAAGCGCACGACCACTCAGGCCCTGCCCGCGACGCGTGGAGAGATCCTCGATGCCAACGGCATCGTGCTGGCGCGCAGCATCCTGAACTACGAGATCGTCGCCGACCCCAGCATCAGCACGAAGGCCGATTCGTTCGACATCCACCAGCCAGACAATTCCGTCCGCCACGTCACGGCCGAGGAGGGCATCGCGGAGCTTTCCGGGATCCTCGGGATGGAGGCTGCCAAGGTGAAGGCGGCCCTGACCGGGCCGGGCAGATTCGCCTACGTGGCGCGGTCGATCGCGCCGGAGGTGGAGGAGCGGGTCATGAACTTGGGCTTTCCCGGGATCTCGTCGCAGGCCGTCCAAAATCGCGTCTATCCCCTGGGCGCCGTCGGAGGCAACGTCGTCGGCTATGTGAACGACCAGATGCACGGCACGGGCGGGGCCGAGCAGACCCTCGACGACGAGCTGACCGGAACGCCGGGCAGCCGCCGGTTCGAAATGGGCGCGGACGGGGTCCTCATCCCTCAAGCCCCGATCGACCTCAGCAAGCCGTCGGATGGGAAGAACGTCCGCCTGACCATCGACAGCAACCTCCAGTTCCAAGCCCAGAACGCGATCTCCGCGTCGGTCGCCCAGCTGCACGCCGAGTGGGGGAGCCTCATCGTCGTCGAGAGCAAGACCGGCAAGATTCGGGCCATGGCGGACACCAACCCGATGGACCCGAACAACCCTGGAGCGAGCAAGCCCGAAGACCGCGGCATCCGGTCCATCACGGCCGCGCTCGAGCCGGGATCGACTGAGAAGGCCGTCACCGCCGCGGGCGCCCTCGAGCAGAACAAGGTCCAGCCGCTGACCCAGATGGTGGTCCCTCCCGTCCTCAGTATCGACGGGCAGGGCATCCACGATTCGTTCGACCACGGCACCCTGCACATGACGTTCGCGGGGGTGCTCGGCTACTCGCTCAACACCGGCTCCGTCATGGCCGGCAGCGAGCTTACCCGCCAAGAGCGGTACGACTGGCTCACCAAATTCGGCGTGGGCCGTCAGACCGGCATCCAGCTCCCGGGCGAATCGGGCGGGATCCTCGCCACTCCGGACAAGTGGGACGGCCGGCAGCAGTACACGGTCCTCTTCGGGCAGGGGGTTGCCCAGACACCGCTGCAGACCACCATGATCTATCAGGCGATCGCCAACGGCGGCGTCAGGCTCAAGCCCCGGATCGTCGAACCCGCCACGGCCGCGGACGGAAAGTCCGCGCCCCAGGCCGACCCCGGTACCCGGGTGGTCTCGCCCGAAACGGACCAGAAGCTCAAGGACATCCTCGAAAGCGTTGTCACGGCCGGGGAGGTTCAGGACGTCAAGGTCCCCGGATACCGCGTGGGCGGCAAGACCGGAACCGCCGAGACCGCTGCCACCGACGGCAGCGGGCTGCACGGCTACACGGCTTCCTTCGTCGGAATGGCCCCGATGGAAGACCCCAAGTACGTGGCCCTCGTCCTCGTCCAGCACCCCCAGGGCAACATCTACGGCATATCCCAGGCGCCCGTGTTCAACAGCGTCATGGCCGCGACACTCAACGCCTACAACGTCGCGCCGTCCACCACGGCGCCCGTCAAGCTGGCCCAGAAGTACTGACCCGGCACTCTGCAGGGTGTTCCGTTGGATGTCTCTTTCGCTCCATCCCTATTGAGCCGCCCTGGAACCGGGCAGGATGGCCACATGTCCGGACCGTCGGTTTCCCTTTCGCGTCGCAGATCCTCCGGCACCGTGCTGTCCCTCTGGTCGCAGGAGTCTGTCCTGTCCATCGGTTCTGTGGGGTCGGTCCTGTCGATCGGGTCAGTTGGATCGGTGCTGTCGGTCGGTTCGGTCGGCAGCGCTCTGTCGGCCGGATCGATCGGTTCCGCCCTCTCGGTGATCTCTGGAGGATCATGGCTCAGCGTGGGATCGCTGCTGTCCGCGCAGTCGCGGTGGTCGGTGCTCTCATGGCGCTCCGCGCGGGCCCTCATGTCCGCTGGAACGCTTGGCGTCCTGGCTACCGGGGCTCGAAGGCGAGCGAGCCCTTCTCGTTGGTCCAGGTCAGGCGACCGTCGCTATAGGCCGCTTCGAAGGGCGTCTTGAAGAATTCGAGAAGCCACGACTCTTGGCCGGCCTGAAGGGGAGGAAGGCATCCGCTGGCACCAACTGCGATGCTCCCCGGCGTGAAGAGGGACCCATCCCGCGCGACCGGCCCACTGAGCGGGCCGCACACAGTCACGACGGTCAGGTAAAGGGCGCCGTCGGCCGACTCCAGCCTTGCCGTGACGGCTCCCGAGGCCATCCATGCTAGGTCAGTGCCGCCCCCGCTCCCCGAGACGCTCGCGAAGGTGGCGCACGGGGCGGCCGGCACAAATGGCGCACAGGCGACGACGGGTGGCGGCCGGGTCGTCGAGGCCGCGGACACCGACGGTGGCCGCGCGGGCGACGATTTTGACGACGCCGACGTCTGCGGCGGGGTCGAGTTAGCAAGTCCCGGTCCGGGCGTGGCCACCGTGCCGTTCCCGCACGCTGCAACGAAACACACCGTAATCGCGGCGACCAGAGCAAACCATGCACGGGCAGCCTTCACCGTTCCCCCCTCGAAGTCGTGGTGTCCGCGAGAGTACGTGAGGGGCCCTTCCTTCGCCAGAGTCTGCGCCAACGTGGTGCCCCACCACACGGCACCGAGCCCGGTTACAGTTGCGGCATGCTTGAAATTCGGCCGAATTGCGAGTGTTGCGGCCGCGATCTCGCCCCGGAAGATGAGGCCTACGTCTGCACGTTTGAGTGCACGTGGTGCCCCGCGTGTGTGGACCGCTTCCCGGGCCGGGCCTGCCCCAACTGCGGCGGCAATGTGCAGCTCCGACCCATCCGACCGGCCCAGGCACTAGTCAAGCATCCGGCCAGCACGCGAAGGATCATCTCGCCCAACTGCCTGGAGAATCTCAGGTCCGTCTAACCGAGCTGGACGTGCCCGCCGCCCAGCCGCTCAGCGCGTGTGCTGGGTCAGCAATGTTCTCAACCTCAATCGCCGCGGCAATCGCGGTATTCTCAACGAGGCCACGTCCGCGTACCCGACCTTCCACCGCGCCTCGAGGGGCCCTCCGAAAGCTCACATGAACAACCAAACCGCCTTCCCGTCTCACCTGGAGCTTGCCCGGTGAGCCCGCTGTCCGTCGCCGCCTACCTGCCCTCGCCCACGGTCAACGCGATCAAGCTAGGCCCCCTCTCGATTCATTTCTACGCGCTGTGCATCCTTGCGGGCATCGTGTTCGCGTGGTGGCTCACTGAGCGGAGGTGGATCAGCCGCGGCGGCAAATCCGGGCAGGCGCTGGACATCGCGCTCTGGGCCGTACCGTTCGGGATCGTCGGCGGCCGCATCTATCACGTCATCACCGATCCGGAGCTGTACTTCGTCCCGGGGAAGAATCCTTGGAATGCGTTCGCCATCTGGGACGGCGGGCTTGGCATCTGGGGGGCCATCGCGCTCGGTGGCCTCGGAGCCTGGATCGGCTGCCGGCGTGCCAAGATTTCGCTTCCGGCGTTCGCCGACGCGCTCGCCCCGGGGCTCCTCTTTGCGCAGGCCCTCGGGCGGCTCGGCAATTGGTTCAACAACGAGTTGTACGGCGACCCCACGACCCTGCCATGGGGCCTCGAGATCCACGAGATGGACCCGTCGACAGGTGCGGCCGCTACTAACCCAGACGGCACGGCCGTGATCCTCGGCTACTTCCACCCGACGTTCTTGTATGAGGCCCTCTGGAGCACGATCGGCGGCATCGCGATCCTCGTCCTCGCGCGGCGGTTCCGGCTCGCGCGCGGCTCCGAGTTCGCACTGTATGTCATGATCTACACGGCTGGCCGCTTCGTGGTGGAGCTCATGCGCTCCGATTACGCGAACCTCATCCTCGGACTCCGCGTCAACACGTGGGTCTCCGCGCTCGTCTTCCTGGGCGGCGCTGTGGGGCTCGCGCTCGTCCTGCTGCGCGCCCGCCGCGCGCCTGCGGCAGCGGACGACGGCGCAGGCTCCCCTGACGAGCGCACGCTCGAAGGCGAGGCGGCTCCCGACGAGACGACGACTCCCAGCGAACCCGCGACGCCGAACGACGCGACCTCACCGAACGACTCCGAGTCACCGCACCACGACTAAAATCTGGCGGCACAGCGCTCGGCCCGACGCCTAGTTAGCACCGATTCGGAATACCCAAGCGCCGCCTGCGGTTGCCGAAACCGGGACCCATCCACTCCGAAGGAGCATGTTCATGCACGAGTTCACCCCTGCCGACGGCACCGTCACGATGTTCTCCACGAGCTGGTGCGGCTACTGCAACCGGCTCAAGAAGCAGCTCGACGCCAAGGGCATTGGCTACACCGAGGTGAACATCGAAGAGGTCGCGGGCACGGCCGAGCTCGTGGAGCAGATCAATGGCGGCAACCGCACCGTCCCCACCGTGATCTTCCCGGACGGCACCGCCGCGACCAATCCCTCGGCGGCGGACGTGAAGGAAAAGCTCGGCGTCTAGCCCCCTTCTACCCGTGCTCCTGTCCTCTTCTTCGATGGCGCGCATCGTGTCGAACCGCGACACGCCGACTTCCGGGCCCGCCCGAGGGACTTAAACGGACCCGGGCGCGGCCGGCTCAAGGCGTACGACGACGGACTTTGACGCGGGCGTGTTGCTCACCTCGGCCGTCGACTCGAGTGGGACGAGCACGTTGGCCTCGGGGAAGTATGTCGCAACGCAGCCTTTCGCCGTGGGGTACGAGACGATCCGCAGCCCGCGCAGGGTGCGGTCGACGCCGTCGTTCGCTTCGCTGTGGACGTCAACGTGTTCGCCGTCGACTAGCCCTAGAAAGGCCAGGTCCTCAGGGTTCACGAACAGCACATGCCGGCCCTTGTGGATGCCGCGGTAGCGGTCGTTGAGGCCATACATCGTCGTGTTGAACTGGTCGTGCGAGCGGACGGACTGGAGGAGCAGGCGCCCTTCCGGGACGCGGATGGTTTCGAGCTGGTTGACCGTCAGGATCGCCTTCCCGGTGGCCGTCGGGAAGCGGCGCTCGTCCCGCGGCGGGTGCGCGAGCATGAAGCCGCCGGGCTCGCGGATCCGGGCGTTGTAGTCCTCACAGCCCGGGCACACGTGCGCGATGTGCTCACGAACGGTGTCGTAGTCGCGCTCGAAGCCGGCCCAGTCGACCGGGTGGTTAGGGCCAAGGACAGCGCGCGCGAGCCGGCTCACGATCGCCACCTCCGAGAGCGCGGTGGAAGACACCGGGTCGACGCGCCCCGCGGACGGGTGCACCGCGCACACGGTGTCCTCCACGCTCACGAACTGGGGGCCAGACTCCTGGAGATCGATCTCCGTCCGTCCCAGCGTCGGGAGGATGAGTGCCTCCTCGCCGACGAACGCGTGCGAGCGATTGAGTTTCGTCGAGATGCTGACGCTCAGTCGGGCCCCGCAGAGGGCTGACTCGGCAACCGCGGTGTCCGAGATCGCCGAGACAAGGTTCCCGCCGAGGGCGACGAACGCCTTGACCTTGCCGTCGCGGAGCGCCTGGATGCTCTGGACGGCGTCGAGACCGGCCTGACGCGGCGGATCGAAGCCGAACTCGCGCTGGATCGCGTCGAGGAAGGCGGGCGGCATCTTCTCCCAGATTCCCATGGTGCGATCGCCCTGGACGTTGCTGTGTCCCCGGATGGGCGACGGCCCTGCGCCCGGCCTGCCGATGTTCCCCCGCAGAAGCAGGAGATTGATGATCTCCCTGATGGTCGGGACGGCCTTCTTGTGCTGCGTGAGACCCATGGCCCACGTGATGATCACGCGGTCGGCAGCAAGATAGCGCGCTGCGAGTTCATCGATCTCGGCGTCGGTGAGCCCGGTCGCCGCACGGACCTCGTCGTCGTCGAGCCTCGCGAGGTGTTCCGTCAGCGCCTCGAGCCCCTCGCAATGCCCCTCGAGGAAGGCGTGATCCAAGACGGTGCCTGGGGCTGCGGCCTCCGCGGCCAGTACGCGCTTGGAGAGAGCCTGGAGCAGCGCCATATCCCCCGCGAGGCGGATCTGCAGGAACTGGTCGGCGAGGTCAGTGCCGTGGCCGATCAGGCCGCGTGGCCGCTGGGGGTTCTTGAAGTTGATGAGCCCGGCCTCGGGCAACGGGTTGACCGCGACGATCTGCGCGCCGGCGAGTTTGGCCTCCTCGAGTGCGGTCAGCATGCGTGGATGGCACGTGCCCGGGTTCTGGCCCATGATGATGATCAGATCGGCCTTCGCGAAGTCCGTGTAGGTCACGGCGCTCTTGCCGACACCGATCGTCTCCACCATCGCGGCGCCCGTCGACTCGTGGCACATGTTCGAGCAGTCGGGCAGATTGTTGGTCCCGAACGCGCGGACGAAGAGCTGGTACTCGAACGCCGCCTCGTTGCTCGTGCGGCCGCTCGTGTAGAACGTGGCCTCGTCCGGCGAGTCGAGGGCGTTGAGCTCGCGCGCGATGATCGTGAAAGCCTCGTCCCATGGCACGGGGTGGTAGCGATCGCTGCCCGCCGGCTTGTAGACCGGTTCCACGAGCCGCCCCTGCTGCCCGAGCCAGTACTCGGTCCGCTCGCGCAGCTCAGTGACGGGGTGAGTGGCCCAGAAATCGCTCTCGATCCGAAGTGGCTCTGCCTCCCACGTGACAGCCTTCGCGCCGTTCTCGCAGAACTCGGCGACCTTGCGGTCCGGCGGGTCCGGCCACGCACAGCTCATGCAGTCGAAGCCGTCCTTCTGGTTGAGGTTCGCGAGCGTCGCGGCCGCACGGCCAGGCCCCATCCGTCTCAGGGCGAGCGGGATCGTCTCGGTCAGGCTCGGCAGGCCGGCAGCGCTGCGGCGCGGTGGTCCGACATGCAGCTCAGCGTCGGTCACGTCCTGTTCAATCGGTTTCCTGGCCATGCCAGAGAACACCTCCCCCGAGGCCCGGGGGCGGGCCCCGTACTCTCACCGGTCTAGCACCGGCCGAGGGTCGGGGCAATGACCCGCTGGCAAGCTGGCTTTCTGGGGACGCGTCTCTTGCCGCCGGCTGACATTGAACGCGTAGGCTCGACTGATGACCTTGGAATGGGAACAGGTGATCGTCCACTGTGTCGATCCGGTGGCCTTGGGGCAATGGTGGGCCGAGGCGCTCGGGTGGGTCGTGGTCCACTCGTCGGACGACGAGTTCGAGATCCGCTCCGAGCCGGATCGCCGGCCGGGCCTGGAGTTCGTAAGGCTCGATGAGCCGAAGAAGGGCAAGAGTCGGCTCCATCTCGATTTCCGACCGGACAATCAAGAAGCCGAGGTGGCCCGCCTCCTGGCTCATGGCGCGCA
The DNA here is from genome assembly GCF_047759905.1 of Sinomonas sp. G460-2. Lineage (NCBI taxonomy): Bacteria > Bacillati > Actinomycetota > Actinomycetes > Micrococcales > Micrococcaceae > Sinomonas > Sinomonas sp. G460-2. Next base: position 9,185 of record NZ_JBKZWT010000006.1, read on the forward strand.
GCGCGTGGACATCGGCCAAGGTGAGCAATCTTGGGTCGTCCTGTCCGACCCGGAAGGCAATGAGTTCTGCGTCCTGGGCCAGCTGCAAGCGTCGGGCTAGGAGCACCGCCACAGTCCTTGAGGCGTGGATTGTTACCCTATGATGCCTCTTGGGGCGGATCGACAACCCCCTAACCCTTGGAAGGCGGCCGTCGCCGGTCCGTGCGGGTCAGGCAAGAAAATGGCGTCGGCTAGGTGGGGGGTCGTTTGAAGACCAACGGTGCAGCTCTGATCTTTGTGTTGATTCTCGTCGGAGTGACGCTTGAGCTGCTGCGCATAGTTGAGGGTCCCGGACGTCGGTTCGAGGATGTCGAGGAGCCTCGTGATGCCTGATTCGAGCCGAAGGCCGTCCGAGCGGCCACTGTTCGTGGCGGGAGTTGTGGCGGCCGTTCTTTCCGGACTGGGGATCGGCACGGCTATGTCGAACATTCGCCTTGAGGGAACGGCGGGCTGGTTGTCCTTCGGACTTCTCTGTCTCGTATGTCTAGCAATCCCTTCGTCTCGCTTGCTTTCGCGACGATTTGTGAACGCGATTGTTGTTTTGAGCGGACTGGCTCCGCTTCTGTGGTGGGTTCACATGCCTCTACCCGGGCTTCGAGCAGGGATACTGTGGGGCCTCGTATGCGGGGTGTTCGTTGGATGCCTCATCTACTGGCGAACTAACGAGCGGCCGTGGCGGGCGTTCCTGCCAGACTGGAACGGAGTCGACAGCTACCCCATTTTGGCGGGGATCGCGTCCATCTCTGTGTTCTGGAATTTTTTCATTCCAAAGTCCGCGGCGAGCACCCTGTCGCTTCTCTCGATGGCCTGGGACTTCGCACCCCACTTCAACATGTACGCGATGCTCCGCCGCTACGGAACCGTCATTCCTTTGGCCGCGCCGCCCGCCGATGGGTCGGGATGGAGCTCCGCGACCTACCCGCAGGGCATCCACGCGCTCATGGCGACGGTCGCAGAGGTCGTGGCCGGACCAACGTACGCGGGCAATGATGCCGAGACCCTCCTCTTCCTCCGGCTTGTCGGACTCGTTGGCACCATCTCCACGGTGCTCGTCGTCGCATCGCTGACGTCGATACCCAGCCTCCGGCACCAGCCCAAGTTCACCCTGCCGCTGGCTGCGCTCGTCGCCGCGGCCTGGCTCGTCGGCCCCGGCGCGATTCCGGTGTTCGGCGGCTTCCCCAATTTCGCGCTGGGCGTCGCGGTCTGCGTTGCGGTCCTGTCGATCATGCGACTCCAGCGGCACAGCAATTCGATCCGTATCGCGGTTCTCTTCTCCATGTCGGTCGTCTCCATCTCGCACAATTGGGTTCTACTGCTGGCCCTATGTGCACCCGCGTGCCTCATCATTCTGGCGACCGAGGCAAGAATGTTCCGCCAACAGGCCCTGACAATTCAGGTCATCTGGGCCGTGGCCCTGGCCGTTGCCGTCGCCGGCGCGTCGCTCGCCGCGTGGCAGCTCCGGCAACTGCAGCTCTCCCCCGAGGATGTCCTCACCACACCTGGCGGCATCACCCAGCCCGATTGGGGCATGGATCTCACGTTCGTCTCCGTGTGCGCTATCTGCTTCCTGTTGCTCTTCAAAAACTGGTGGCTCGCCGATCGGCCCGACCGTCGATTGATGATTGGCATTATGGGCACAACCGGGTCTGCCGTGGTCGGAGGCCTGATGGCCGCCGGATTCGGAATCTGGCAGATTGCCACGGCACACGCGCTGTCTTATTACTTCTATAAGTTCGGCCTCGCCGCAATGATGCTGGCGATCGCCGCGGCGGCAATGGCTGGCGGCGAGATACTGATCCCACGCTTCTCTCAGTGGACCTCCGGCCGTCGAATACCCACAGTAGCTCTCACCTTCGCGACTATCGGCGCCGTCGGTGCCTTCGGATGGCCTACACCCATACTCGATCACCTGGGACTAGCGTCGCGGGCCCCCGGGTCGGCCGCCCAGGCCATACAGGCCAGAGCTCTTAATTCCATGGACGGTCAGCCCAATGCGATTGCCCAGAAACTCGTCGCAATATCGCACTACGACTCGAATCATCCATTCATCTACGTCGGTTACGTTAATGGGCTCGACCCCATGCTTGCCGCACAATGGTCTCTGGCTCTGCAAGGCAAATGGACCGAACACATTCAGCAGGGCATTCCCTACGCCAAGGCCCTCTATAACGGACCCTCACAGGTACCACAGGCAATACAAGGCGTTCTGACCAATGTGACCGATCTCAACGTGCTCGTTGACGCTCGGCTTGTTCCCGAGCTCCGAAACGCGTTTCCGGCGTACGCGGACCGAATTGTCGGACTGCCGGACTAAGCGGTCTGGTCGGCGGCGGCCCGTTGACCCCACTCACGTCAGGCGGCCAGGTGGAACGTGGTCGCGAAGCGGACGAGGAGGTCGCCCGGACCACGCAACACCTCAACCACGCCGGTCGCGATCGCCCGATCCGGGGCGAGTTCTCCGGAGATGATCCGGCGGATGTCCGGGCCCGCGGCAAAGGCGAGGTCAGCCGGCCCGTCCCCGCGTGCCACGTCGAGGGTGGCGCCGTCCACCCGTATGAGCAGCTCGGCTGGCCCGAAGTACGCCGCATAGGCAGTCGCCGGCAGTTCCGCGGCCACATGCGGCCGGAACGCAGTCCGGAGCGACATGGTCATCGAGTCGGGGGTGATGATCTGCTCCTCACGCGGATCGCCCATCGCCTTGAATCCCCAAGCTCCGAGCGCGAGGACCACCGGTTCGAGCTCGCGGCCGTACGAGGTCAGCTCATAGACGACGACGCGCGAGTGGGGCACCCGGCGGATGACGCCGGCCGCCTGCAGCTCCTTGAGCCGCGCCGCCAGGATGTTGCTTGGGATTCGCGGGAGCCCCGCGGCGAGCTCTCCATAGCGGCGCGGCCCGACAAGAAGATCGCGAACGATGAGCAGCGCCCAGCGCTCGCCCACGAGCTCCAAGGCTCGAGTGACGCCGCAGTACTGCCCATAGTCGCGTGCGGCCATCGGCCTCAGGCCTGCTGGTCCATGAACACCTCAGGGCCCTGCTCAGCGGCAACCGGATCCATGTAGCCGAACTCGAGGACGTTTCCATCGGGGTCCGTGAGCTGACGCTGGTACATGAAGCCGAGATCCGTGGCCGGGTGCGACTCCGAGCCACCCGCGGCAACGCCATCGGCGATGGCCACGTCAACGGCCTCGCGGCCGTCGAGGAAGATCGCGGTCGCCACCGACACACTAGCGGTCGGGTCGCCGATGGGCCGGTCGGTGAACGTCTGGAAGAAGTCGCGCACCAGAATCATGAAGTAGCTGTGGCCGTCTTCGACGACCACGCAAGCAGCGTTGTGGTCGGTGAAGAGCGGGTTGATAGTGAAGCCAATCGCCGTGTAGAACGCCTTCGCGCGCTCGAGGTCGGTCACCGGCAGGTTGACGAACATCGCGGTCATCGTGGTCTCCCTCTTATGAATCCGGTATGAGGACGACACTCACACTTGCAAAAAACAAGTAGCGCGTCAAGAGCTGAAGGCGGCGGATCAACTCGGCCACGCAGACAGTCGGCCTCAGCGGCGGCAAGCAGACGCCGCCTTGTTAGGATCGAGCGGACCGTCCGACCAGGAGCCCCGAAAGCGAGATCCCGTGAAGGCCGACCACTACGACAGTTTTGCCGAGAGCTACTCGGCGGAGAATGAGTCCAGTCTTCTCAACGCGTACTACGAGCGGCCAGCGATGATTCGCCTTGCCGGCAACGTCGACGGCCGCCGCATCCTCGACGCGGGGTGCGGTTCTGGGCCCCTCGCTGCGGCGTTGATCGCCAAGGGCGCGGTTGTGACGGGCTTCGACTCCAGCCCCACCATGATCGAGTTGGCCAGACAACGGCTGGGCGGGTCCGCAGACCTGCGGGTGGCCGACCTCAGCCACCCACTCCCCTTCGCGGATGGGTCCTTCGACGACGTCGTGTCGTCCCTGGTCCTGCACTATCTGGAGGACTGGTCGGCCCCCTTGGCCGAGCTGCGGCGGGTCCTGAGGCCCGGTGGTCGCCTCATCCTGTCGGTGAATCACCCGATCACCTACAAGCTCATGGTGCCCGGCGCCGATTACTTTGCCGTCACCGAGTACTCGGACGAGTTTGTCTTCAACGGTCAGACCGCGAAGCTGACCTTCTGGCACAGGCCATTGCACGCCATGACTGACACTTTCGCCGAGGCCGGCTTCCGCGTCAAAGTCATCAGCGAACCGCCGGCCTCCCCGGACGCGCCGCGCGAGCTCTTTCCACCCCATCTCGGAGATCGCAGGGCGTTCCTGTCCTTCATCTTCTTCGTCCTCGAAGCCAGCTCATGACCCAACGGCATCGGCCGAGAGTGGAGATGCTGTGGGAAGCCAGCGACCCCAGCGATGCACTCGAAACCCGGTTCGGCTTCGGCGACGCCGGTGCGGCCGGTCACTGGGTCACCGCAATGGCGGGCGAGCATTGGGGCATTCGAGTCGATGCCTGCGAACGCATCGTGATCAGCGACCACAACGCTTTGGCCTGGCTCGGCACATCGTCCGGGCGGATGCTTGCTAAATGGTCGGTGTCGCCGGCACGCTTCCCGCGTCTGGCGGCGTTGGCCCGCCTCGCGGTATGGCTCGACGAGAAGCACTTGCCGGTCTCGGCGCCGATTGCCGCCATCGACGGTCGAGTTCAAATCGAGGACGGCGGTGCTTCGCTCGGTCTCCAGCGCGAGATCGACGGCAACCACCTGGACACCACAGCGCCGGATCAGGTCCGAGCGGCCGGGGCGACCCTGGCCCAGCTGCACGACGCTCTCGCGGTCTACCCCGGGGCTGAGGAAGTCCCGGGGCTCACCGCTCCCTCCGCCCCTTTGGCGGACCGGGTCAGCGGATGGCTCGACTCCGGCCCTCAGCAGGTGCCCACGACGGCGCGCGAGACGCTCCGGCGTCTCGTCGCCACCACGCATCCCGCACCGCTGCCAACGCAAATGGTCCACGGCGACTACCGAGCCGCGAACATCCTGTGCGCCGCGCCCAACACCGTCTCCGTCATCGATTTCGAAGAGGCCCGATTCGACCATCGGATCGTCGAGCTGGCGCGCTCAGCAGTGATGCTCGGAACACGCTTCCGGGACTGGGGACCCGTGTCGTCGCAGGTCCGCGCGACATTCCTCGACGGTTACCAATCCCGGCGTCGCCTGACCACCGCCGAGGCGAGCTGGTGGGATGCCCTCGTGCTGTGGTACTCGCTCGTGCTGATCCCGGCAGGCGATGACCCGACCGGGTGGGGTCAGGCAGCGCTGAGTCAGCTGAGGGCACTGGGAACGCGATGACGCTCGCGAAAGCGCCAACACCCACCGACCAACCCACCACCTCTCCGGGGCGGCGTCTACGAGTTGGCGGGCGGGGCCTGCCCCGACGGCGTTGTGGCAGCTACCGTTGGGCGCATGGCGGATTCTGAGATTCTGCACGTGGACGGCCCCGACGGCGCGCGGGAGGTCAAGCTGAGCAGCCCAGACAAGGTGCTGTGGCCCGGCGTCGAGGGGCATCAACCCCTGACCAAGCGCGACCTGGCCCGCTACCTGATCTCGGTGGAATCACCCTTTCTGCGGCTCAACGGCGACCGGCCCATGACCCTGCAGCGCTTCCCCGAAGGGATCGACGGCGAGGAGTTCTTCTCGAAGCGGCCGCCGCGCGGCGCACCTTCGTACCTCAGGACGGTCACTTGCACGTACCCGTCCCACAGACGCCACGAACAGCTCGTGTTCGACGAGGCCGCCGAGCTCGCGTGGGCGGCGCAGATGGGAACGATCACCTTCCACCCGTGGCCAGTGCGCACGGCCAATCTGGACAACCCGGACGAGCTGCGGATCGACCTCGATCCGCAGCCCGGGCGCGACTTCCGGGACGCTGTCACCGCCGCGCTCGCGCTGCGCGAGGTCATGGCCGAGGCCGGGCTCACTGCCTACGCGAAGACCTCAGGCAACCGGGGCGTGCACGTCTACGCGCGCATCCGGCCCACACACGAGTTCCTTCATGTGCGGCACGCCGTCATCGGGATCGCACGCGAGCTGGAGCGCCGCATGCCGGACCTCGTGACCAGCTCGTGGTGGAAGGAGGAGCGCGGCGAGCGGGTCTTCGTCGACTTCAACCAGGCCAACCGCGACCGGACAATCGCCGCCGCCTATTCGCCCCGGCCCTTGCCGCACGCGCCCGTCTCGACCCCGCTGACGTGGGACGAGCTCCCCGACGCCGACCCGCGCGACTTCACCGTCCGTACGGTTCCCGTGCTCCTGGCCGCCCGTGGCTGCCCGTGGGCGGACATCGACGCCGCGCCGGGCGACATTTCGGGCGCACTCGCCCTCTGGGAAGCGGACCTCGAGCGCGGGCTCGGCGAGCTCAACTTCCCGCCGGACTACCCCAAGATGCCCGGCGAGCCGCCGCGGGTGCCGCCGAGCAAGCGCAAGGCGGACCGAGCCGACGAGGACTATTCGGCACCCAAAGCGGAGCGCGACGCCGAATGGGGCACCGCGATCGCTCCCCCGTACGGGCCGATGCTGGCCAAGCCCGTCAAGAAGCTCCCGATCGGCGAGTACCTGTACGAGCCGAAGTGGGATGGCTTCCGCTCGATCGTGTGGCGCTCCGGCGATCGGGTGGAGATCGGATCGCGCAATGCCCTGCCCATGACGCGCTATTTCCCGGAGCTCGTCGAGGCCATCGTCGCAAACGTCCCCGACCACTCGGTCATCGACGGCGAAATCGTCCTCGTGGACCCGGACTCTGGCGACCGGCTCAACTTCGATGCCCTCCAGCAGCGCATTCACCCCGCGGCCTCCCGCATCGCAAAGCTGAGCGCAGCAACGCCAGCGAGCTTCGTGGCCTTCGACCTGCTCGCCCTGGGCCAGATCAACTACGTGGAGCGTCCGTTCCGCGAGCGGCGCGCAGCACTTGAGGAGGCATTCAAGGACGCAAAGCCCCCGATCTACCTCACCCAGGCCACCAAGGACCCCGCCCTCGCGCTGGAGTGGTTCAGCACGTTCGAGGGCGCCGGCCTGGACGGCGTCATCGCCAAGCCCCTCGGAGAGCCCTACGCCGAGGACAAGCGGGTCATGTCCAAGCTCAAGCACGAGCGGACCGCCGACTGCGTCCTCGCCGGGTACCGGCTCTACAAGGACGAGCCCGACGCGATCGGCTCCCTGCTTCTGGGCCTGTACGACGCCCAGGGCCGGCTCAACTCTGTGGGCGTGATCGGGGCGTTTCCCATGGCCCGCCGCAAGGAGCTGTTCGAGGAGCTGCAGCCGCTCGTGACCACGTTCGACGGGCACCCTTGGGCGTGGGCGCAGCCCGCCGAAGTGCTGCCGGACAACCGCGACCAGTCGGCACCGCGCACCCCTACAGCGGCAGCGCACTCCCGCTGGAATGCAACCAAGGACCTCTCGTTCACCCCGCTGCGGCCGGAGCGCGTCGTCGAGGTCAAGTACGACCACATGGAGGGCGAGCGGTTCCGCCACACCGCGCAATGGGTCCGATGGCGCGAGGACCGCTCGCCGGAGTCGTGTACCTATGACCAGCTCGAGGAACCCGTCCGCTACGACCTCTCCTCGGTCCTGACCGGGGACCGGCCCGCGTAGCCCGCCCGGGGTCGGCTAGGCCAGCGCGCCGCGCTCCCGATACATGGCCAGCAGCGCCGCCTCGACGTCGTCGACCGTGAGTCCCGGCACAAGATCGTCGGCCGCGCCCGCCGTCGTCGGATCGAACGGGAGCGCGAGCGCCCGGTACACGTCGGTCAGGACCCCACGCACAGGCCCGGCGTCGCTCACCACGAAGACCGAGGAGAACAGCCACGCCCCGGCGACCACACGCTGGGCCGTCCCGACGAGCTTGACGGGAGCGACAGCCGTCGACCGCTCCCCCGGCACGCCGTGGACGCTGTATTCGCCCGGGCAGTACTCGCCGGCGATCTCCCCCACGCGCGCATCGAGCCCGAGCGTGCGCAACGCCCCAGCGTAGAGCTCGCCGAAGACCTCGAAGCGGTGGCGGTGCCCCACCATCGCCTCGCGGGCGGGCTCGATATGGTCCACGATGAGGGTGCCCTCGTGGTACGCGGCTGCACGGCCGCCGGCCTTCCGGACCACAGGCGCGAAGCCCCGTGAAAGGGCCGCGGCCCGGGCGACCTCAAAGCCGGGAAGCCGCGTGTCCCGCTGTCCGAACGCCATGGTCGGGCGGGGCCGATACAGCCTCAGCGTAGGGCCCCGAAGCCCCCTCTTGACCTCGTCCAGCAGCTCCGCCGCGCGCGCGAGCTGGGCCGCTGGGTCGCTCCCGTCGCGGTCCGTGATGAGCGCGAGCGGCGCCGTCGAGCCGTCATTCCATTCAGCCATGGTCCCGCCGCTCAGGTCTGGCGGAGCGTGAGGATCTGCTCAGCGCGGCCAAACGGCCCCTCGAGATCGTGCAGCACGGAGGAGGTGAGGCCAATCCCGTCCGCCCCGAACGTCACGGCGTTGTCGATGCCGAGCCATTCGCCAGCCGGCTGCCGGTACAGGTGGATCTGCAGGTCGACGTTCGGGAAGGCCCAGCTGCCGGGGCCGGGAGGCACGCGCGTCGCAATGCCGTTCGCCGTGTCGACGAGGCCCATGAGCCGGACCCAATCCGGGCTCTCCTGCTGGTCGATGAGCGGGTACGGCGTGCGGATCCAGACGGTGCCGTTGCCCGAACGGTGGTGCGTGGCCTGATACATCTCCAGCGAGCGGATGTAGCCGCCGGGCCACTCCGTGGTGCCGTCCCAGCGCTCGCAGTCCTCGATCGCCGGGATGCGTGCGTCCTCGAAGGCCGCGACGCTCGACGTGTCGCTCTGCACGAGCCGCCACGCCGTGGCGCGGATGGCCACGCGCCCCTGGGCCGAGAGCTCGGCCTGGATGAGCTCGATGGTCCGGCCGGGCCGCAGCGTCGTGGTGGTCACCTCGCACTCGCCGGCGTGGATGAGGCCGAGGATCTCGTAGCTGATCCGCGCGATCCGCAGGCCCTCGCGACGGCCGTGGCGCTCGAGCGCGTGCGCGAGGAGGCCCGAGGCCGGCGCCATATGCTGCTCGTGCGCGTTCCATGCGCCTTGGACGTGGATCGTGGACCGGTAGCGGCCACCGCCAAGGTCCTCATAGTAGAAGTCACCCTGAGCGAGGCCCGCCTGGTCCGTCCACTCCTGCGTCTCCGTCACGCGCCCTTCCTTTCTTCCGGCGCCGCTCCGTCGCGCGCCTCATCAACCCTAGCGGTAACGCCGTGCTCGCCTTGCGTCTTCCTGCGGGACCGGGCGCGCACCACGCGGACGACGACGATGCCCACCACGGCGGCGACGATCGCCCACCCCCACGGAGACGCCGCGGCCTGCTCAAGGAGGAGCTCGACGGCGGCGAGCCCCACGGTCGCGTAGACCACGGCCCAGATCGCCGAACCCACGACGGTCGCGGGGATGTAGTAGCGCAGCGGCATGCGGCTCATGCCCGCGGCGAGGTTTACCGCCGTCTGCAGGCCCACAGTCAGGAAGGTCAGGACGATCGCGAACGGCCCCCAGCGGTCGATGAGCCGCCGCGCGCCGTCGAGCCTCGACGGGTCCCAGCGCCGGGCGAGGCGGCTCTTCCCGTAGCCCGCGGCAAGGGCGCGGCCCAGCCAGTAGGTCGCATTCGTCCGCGCGAGCACGATCACGAACAGCGCGACCACGGCGACCTCGAAGGGCAAGGCCAGGAGCTGATCCATACCAGCTACTCTCGCACGCGGCTCAGGAACTGGGCCGCGCGGGCGCCCAGCCCGGCGATCTGGTTCAGCACGACCGCGGCCGGATCCGGGTGGATCTCGTTCGCTGGCGGCTCGACGCGGGCGTTGGCGCTGCACTCGAAATCCGCGCAGATGAGCGTTCCCACGGTGTTGCCGTTCCGGCCAGACTGCCCTGCCCGCCGGGCCACCCACAGGTACACGTCGTTGGAGGCGTCGACCGATCGGCACAGCTCGCACAGCACGGACCGGTTCTTCCGGGCCCCGCCCTCGGGGGCGCGCAGCATGATCGAGGTGGGTTTGCCGCCGTCGGCCGCGAAGACGATGTAGCCGCGCAGCGGCATCTTGGGGTCGCGCCAGCCGAGGAAGTCGAGGCGGTCCCAGTCCAGGGTGTCGAAGTCCTGGGGAGGGTTGAGGCGCGCGGCCTCGGAGCGGCTCGCGTTGATGAAGGATGAACGAATTTGCTGGACGGTGATCTTCTGCATGGCAGGGCTCTTTCACGAATTCGGCAGACACGAGGGGCCGCGGAAGCGCGGGCTCACGGAGGGTCGGACGTCTGCCGGACGCGGCCTGAGGCGGTCAGGCGGCGCTGCGGGGTCGGGACCCGCGGATCAACGCACGGGCGAAGGAGCGCCTCAGCGGCGGAAGGCAGACGGGAGGAGGGCCGCACAGCAGGCCACGACGGCCACCCCGCAGTCCGCGGCACGGTGCACCAGGCCAGTGCGCATGCTCAGCTCCTCAGGCGCCGAATCGGCGCGGTCGCCTCCCCACGGGAGGACTCATCCGGGCTCATTCGAGCCCAGAGCAGTGTCTCAGACCTCCGTTGCCCGGTTCAAATGGTCTTTCAGCTCAAGCGATCGAGCCGCTCGCGCGCGAGCCGCGCGGCTCGCCGCTCCTGCTCGGCCACGCGCGCCGCGAGTTTCCGCGTCCGCTCCGCGTACCCGGCCTCGCGTTCGACGGCGGCCACCTCGCCTTCGAGGCCCACGAGCCGTTCCTTGAGCTCGGCGAGCCGGCCCGCTAGGCCCTCGCGCCGGGCGGCGACGTCTGCCGCACTGCTCTCGGCGTCCGCGAGCTCCGCCTCAGCGAGGCGCAGGCTCCGCTCGGCCTCGTCCCATTCGGCTCGCGCCTGCTCGCGTTCCTGTGCGCGCTCGGCCTCGACCCGCCGTCGTTCGTCGTCGTCGTCGCGCTGGGAGACGCGTTCGCCGCGGACGCCCGGAACCTGCCGGGGAGCCGACTCGGGCAGGCTCCCCGGCACCGCGACCGCGTCCGTGAGATCCACGGGGTCGATCCCGTTGCTCGCGAGCGCCCGCACTAACTGCCCGCTCCGCACGGCGGCTGCCGCCTCCGGGTCCGCCATGCCCGCGCGCAGCGTCTGCTCGAGGTCCGTTGCGGCCGCTTCGCTCACGCTGCCCCCGAAGTCGCGGGCAAGCGCTCGCCCCTCCCGCACGACCGCCGTGACGAGCCTCTGGCGCTCGGGCCCGAGCCGCCGGATGGCCTCGGAGTCAAGCAGCTCCTGCGCGATGCGCAGCTCGGCACCGAGATCGAGGACGCGCGCGAGATCCTCGGGACGGTGTCTCGCGAGCAGGTTGGCTGCCCACGCGGCCGCCGACGGCTTGGGTAGTCTCCCTATCTGCTTCGCGACGAGAGACTCCCCCGCCGACCGCGCGGCCTTGGCCTTCTCGTTGCGCGCGGACGTGAACTCGCTCGGCGGGAGGGCGTACAGCTCGGTGGCAACGGCTGCCAGGTCCATGCCACACATCATAGGTTTGCGGTCGGACACGCTCCCCGGATGCCGGGCACGGGCCGGTCCCCGGCGTCAGAGGGTTGCGGTGTCGATGACGAAGCGGTACCGGACGTCGCTCGCCACGACGCGCTCCCACGCCTCGTTGATCTTCTCCGCCGGGATGACCTCGATCTCGGCCCCGAGCCCGTGCTCGGCGCAGAAGTCGAGCATCTCCTGGGTCTGCCTGATCCCGCCGTTCTTCGTGCCGCCGATGCGGCGCCGGAAGCCGGCGAGTGAACCGGGCCCGAAGGTCATGGCGTTCTCGGGCAGGCCGGCAGCGACGAACGTTCCGTCGAGCGCGAGGAGCGAGAGGTACGCGTCGAGGTCGAGGTCGGCGGACACCGTGCTGACGATGAGGTCGAACCGACCCGCTAGATCCTCGAACGTGCTTTCGTCCGAGCTCGCGTAGTAGTGGTCCGCGCCGAGCCGGAACGCGTCGTCCTGCTTCTTGAGGGACTGGCTGATCACGGAGACCTCGGCCCCGAGCGCGTGGGCGATCTTGACGCCCATGTGTCCCAGGCCGCCCATCCCGACGATCGCGACCTGCTTGCCGGGCCCGGCCTCCCACGTCTTGAGCGGCGAGTACAGGGTGATCCCGGCGCACAGGAGCGGCGCGGCGACGTCGAGCTCGAGCGCGTCCGGGATCCGGAGCACGTAATCCTCCTCGACGGTGATATGGGTGCTGTAGCCGCCCGCCGTCGGCAGCCCGTCCCGCCCGATCGCGTTGTACGTGCCGATCTCGCCCTCGAGGCAGTACTGCTCCTCGCCGGCCAGGCAGTTGACGCACTTCCGGCACGAGTCGACATAGCAGCCGACGCCGACCCTGTCGCCGACGGCGTACTTCGTCACCTCGGCGCCGATCGCCTCAACGACGCCCGCGATCTCGTGGCCCGTGACGATCGGGTAGCTGATGGCGCCCCACTCGCCGCGGGCGGTGTGGATGTCGGAATGGCAGATGCCGGCGAACTTGATGCCGATGAGCACCTCATGGGGCCCAGGCTCACGACGCTCGATCATGACGGGGACGAGGGGATCGGCGGCGGACGGGGCGGCGTAGGCGCGTGCGGTAGGCATGCGGTCTCCTTTCGCGGTCGGGGTATTGGATGTTCTTCCCACGCTAGGCGCGCGAGCGTGCCACGTCAGCAGTCATGGCACAGTGTGCGATTCCTAGGACTCGGAGTCCTACCCTCGAGCGCCAGGCCGAAGGTCTTGGGCTCGACGGTCCAGGCCACACGATGCAATGCGGTCGCTAGGCGGGCTCGCGTCCTCCGGAAGCGGTCGGCGCGGTGCGCCCTGCCGTCGTCCACGACTGGCGCATTTGGTAGCGCGCTTCGGCTCTCCACACTCTGGACGCTGAGGATGAACGCGAGGCCGATGAATGAACTGTGTTCCACGTCCTTCAACGCTACGGACGGTGGGGGGCCGCGTCAGCACCCGAGGGCTGCCCTGTTGATCCTAGGAGTCCTAGGCCCACCCTGACGGAAGGTTCGCCGGAGAATCCGGGACTAATCCGCCGGGCTGGGGAGTTCACGCTAACAGCTATCCAACACGCCTCGAGACGTACACGGAAGAGATCCCACCCATGATGACGCACGCCGACGTAGGGTTCCGCTCCGAACGCGGACCCATTCTCATAGCCCTCATGGTGACCACGGGCCTCGTCGCCATCGATTCGACCATCGTCGCGACGGCCGTGCCCTCGATCGTGCACGACGTCGGCGGGTTCTCGTCGTTCCCGTGGCTCTTCTCGGCGTACATGCTCGCGCAGGCGGTGTCCGTCCCGGTCTACGCGAAACTCTCCGACATGGTCGGCCGGAAGCCACTCATCCTCTCCGGCATCGCCCTGTTCCTGCTCGGCTCGATCCTTTGCGGCGTCGCGCTCTCGATGCCTGCCCTCATCGCGTTCCGGGTGATCCAGGGCCTCGGCGCGGGCGCCGTCCAGCCCATGGCCATCACGATCGCGGGCGACATCTACTCGCTCGCGGAGCGTGCCAAGGTCCAGGGGTACCTGGCCAGCGTCTGGGCCATCTCCTCCGTGGTCGGCCCGACCCTCGGCGGGGTGTTCTCTTCGCTCGGGATCTGGCGCGGCATCTTCCTCATCAACATCCCGCTGTGCGTCCTCGCCGCGTGGATGCTCATGCGCACGTTCCACGAGAAGGTCCAGCGCGCGCAGCACCGCATCGACTACTTCGGCGCGAGCCTGCTCACCGGATCGATGACCCTCCTGATCCTCGGCGCCCTCGAAGGCGGGCAGGCGTGGGCGTGGGACTCGCCCTTGAGCATCGGGGCCTTCGTCCTTGGCGCGGCCCTCTTCGCCGCGTTCCTCGTGGTCGAGCGCCGCGCGGCCGAGCCCGTCCTGCCGCTGTGGGTCGTCTCACGCCGGCTCCTCCTCACGACGACGCTCGTCTCGTTCGGCGTCGGGGCAATCATCCTCGGCCTCACGTCCTACGTGCCGACCTTCCTCGAGGGCGCACAGTCGGTCTCTCCCGTGCTCGCCGGGCTCGCGCTCGCCGCGCTGACCCTCGGCTGGCCCATCAGCGCATCGCAGTCCGGCCGCCTGTACCTGCGGATCGGCTTCCGGAGCACCGCGGTGATCGGCATTCTCATCTCGGTCGTCGGGGCGAGCGCCCTCGCCTTCACGGCGTACACGCCGAGCGTCGTGCTCGTCGCGGTGAGCTGCTTCGTCGTCGGCCTCGGGCTCGGTCTCGTGGCCACGCCAACGCTCATTGCCGCTCAGACGAGCGTCGAGTGGAACGAACGCGGAGTGGTGACCGGCACCAACCTGTTCGCCCGCTCGATCGGGAGCGCCCTCGGGGTCGCCATTTTCGGCGCCGTCGCCAACGCGATCTACGCGAGCGTGCCGGGCCCCGCATCGGCCCCGCAGGCCATCGTGCCAGCGTCTGCCGCGGTGTTCCTCGCCGTCCTCATCGGGACCGTCCTGACGGTCGTCGCAGTGCTGACGATGCCCGCGGACCAGCGCAAGGCAGCGGCCACACCGGAGCAGGCCTCGGCAGAGACCGCGGCCGCTTCGTAGGACTCACAGTCCCACTCCCGAGGGTCGAACATCGGCGGAGCCTCCGCCAGAATGGAAAACATGGGTCAGAGCGCAGAGTTCGGGCGATTCCTCAAGGCGATGCGGTCGCGCCTCACGCCTGAGCAGGCCGGCGTGACCGCCGGGACCACGGGCAGACGGGTCCCGGGGCTGCGACGCGAGGAGATCGCGCTGCTCGCCGGCGTGAGCACGGATTACTACACGCGGCTTGAGCAGGGGAGGAACATCCACCCTTCGCGATCCGTGCTCGACTCCGTGGCCCGAGCGCTGCGCCTCGACGAGGGCGAGCGCGCCCACATGATCGACCTGCTCGAGCACTGCGCCTCGTCGCAGCGGGCGCCGGCCCCGCCGCAGAACGCCCGGCCCGCGCTGCGCCAGCTCCTCGACGCCGTGGGGAACGTCCCGGCGCTCGTCCTGGGCCGCCGCACGGACGTGCTGGCCGGGAACCGCCTCGCGTACCTCCTGCTCGCCGATTTCCCGAGCATGCCCGCCCACGAGCGGAACCTCACGCGCTGGATCCTCCTCGACCCCCAGGCCCGCGAGCTGTTCACGGACTGGGAGTCGGTCGCGGCCGAGGCCACGGGAGCCCTGCGGGTCGACATCGGGCGGAACCCGAGCGATCCCCAGGTCAACGAGCTCGTGGGCGAGCTCGCCGTCCACAGCGAACTCTTCCGCCAATGGTGGGCGAGCCGCCGGCTCGTCACCGAGTACGCCGGGGTCCTGCGCATGCACCACCCCGTGGTCGGCGACCTCGAGCTGAGCTTCGAGGACCTCGCCCCGCGGCACGACCCCGACCAGACGCTGCGCGTGTTCTCGGCCAAGCCGGGGTCCGCGTCCGCGGACTCGCTCGCCCTGCTCGGCAGCTTCGGCGCCGATAGCTCCGCGGTCCGCGAGCACCGCCGCCGGGACGCCCGGACGCCCGTGGATTCCCCGTCCGTCGACGAGTAGCGGTCCGTCATCCACGGGGAACCGACGGCGTCGGGACGGTCAGAAGATGGACCAGCCGGTGCGCGACGTCAATTCGGCCAAGGCTGCGGTCCCGGCGATCGAGTTGCCCTTGGCATCGAGGCCGGGGCTCCAGACGCTCACCGCGCAGCGGCCTGGGACAACAGCCAGGATTCCTCCGCCGACCCCGCTCTTCCCGGGCAGGCCCACGCGATAGGCGAACTCGCCCGCGGCGTCGTACATGCCGCACGTGAGCATGATCGAGTTGATGCGCTTCGTATCGGCCGCAGAGAGCACCCCGCCGGCGCCTCGTGATCCGCGGCCCCCGGCCCCGCCGTTGGCAAGGAAGAGCCCCGCACGGGCCAGTTCACGACAGCTCATCGTGATGGAGCAGTGCCGGATGTAGTGCTCGAGCACGGCGTCAACGGGGTTGTGGAGGTTCCCGAAGTCGGCGAGGAAGTTCGCGAGCGCGCAGTTGCGGGCGCTCGACGCAAGCTCGGTCGCGGCAGCATCGCCGTCGACCGTCACCCGCTCGCTCCCCGAGAGCGCGCGAAGGAAGGCAAGCACCGCCCCGCTCGCGTCGTCGAGGCACTCGACGAGGAAATCCGTCACCACGAGCGCCCCGGCATTGATAAAAGGGTTCCGCGGGATTCCCTGCTCGGCCTCAAGCTGGACGAGCGAGTTGAACGCCGTGCCACTGGGCTCCCGCAAGACGCGGTTCCAGAGCATTCCCCCGGAATCGTTGCCGAGGGCCAGCGCGAGCGAGAAGAGCTTCGAGATGCTCTGGATGGAGAACGGCGCGTCCGCGTCCCCGGCGCTCGTGACCGCACCGTCAACGCTCGCGACCGCGATGCCGAAGCCAAGCGGGTCGGCGTCCGCGAGATGCGGGACCGCGGGCGGGACGCGGCCGACGGGCGACGACGGCCGGTGCTTTGCGACGAGATCGTCGAGGAGTGCGGCGATCTCCTGGGGGACGGCGGAGTGCTCCGGCACCACGGCAAGGCTCATGCTGCGCCGCCGGCCGTCGTGAGCCGCCTGGCTTTCCACAGCTCGAGGTGAAGCGCGGCAATCGCGACGTGCGCGGGATATCCGAAGTCAAGGTCCGTGAGGCGGCTCGCCTTCGCGACCCGGTAGTAGACGGTGTTCCTGTGGAGGCCCATCCGGCGCCCACACTCGGCAACGTCCAGGCCCGAGGCAAAGTAGTCCACGAGGGTCTGCGCGAGCTCCTCGTCCTCGAGGCACAGGCGCGTCAACGTGCGGTGACGAATCGGGGACGACTCGAACGCTCGCGCGGCCTCATCGAGCACGACCTCGGCCTCGAAATCGTCGAGCGTCGCGACGGGCTGCTGTCCCGTCCTGCGCAGGCAACGCAGCACTGCCGCTGTCTCACTCGCGGTCGTGCGTAGGGCGAACAGGCTCGAAGCGACCTGCCCGATCGCGATGTGCACGCCCACGCCCAGGCGCCGCGCATCCTTGACGATCGCCTCGGCCAACATGCGCAGCGCTGTCCCGGCGTCACCCGAGCGGAGCTCGGGGACGACGACGGCCGTCGCGCCCTCGTACTGGCCAACGACTGCCGAGGCCTTGAAGGCCGCCGCATGGATCGCGGCAAGGTTGGCGAGCTCACCGTGCTTGAGGTCCGCATCGGCTGCGCGGGCGTCTTCAGGGCTCAGCCCGACGAGCAGAAGACACGCGGGACGTTCCGCGTCGATCTGCGCAAACTGTGCGCTCGCCGCCGCCTCGTCGGGGTTCGAGAGGAGACGCGCAATCCGATCTTCGCGCAGGTGGACGGATTGCTGGTTCCTGTGCCGGATGAGCTCGGCGGACGCGCGGCGGGCCGCGCCCACGAGTAGTTCATCGACATTCGCCGCGAAGCCTGAGCCCGTCTCCTGCAGCCAGATGTAGCCCATCACGCGGTCGCCCGCGAAGATCGCGATCGCCGCCCGCTCTTTGAGGCCGTCCTCCGGCCGCTCCGGAACCCGCACCGCTCCCCGGCTGCGGTGCAGTTCGCGGTACGCCCCGAGGTCTTTGAGAAGCGCCTCGTATTTGCGGGGGCCGCGACGCGTGAGGATCGATGCCCTCCGCAACTCGTCGATGTCGTTGGACACGGTCGAGTACGCAAGGACCTTGTTGGCCGCGTCCTCGATCACCACGTGGCTTGAGGTGAGCAGCGCCGTCGTCTGGGCGATCGCGAACAGGTCCTCCTCGATGAGGGTCAGCACATCGCTGTGGTAGTCGGCGTTCCGGATCCGACCGTTGATCACCGCGAGGACGGTGTCCCAGCCCGCCGTCGGCTCGATGAGAAACAGGCCGACGCCCGCGGGGCGCAGGAGCTCCTCGATCTCCTGCGCCTCACCGGCTGTGCCCTTGAGGGCGACGGCGGTTGGGCGGCTCGAGGCGAGGCGCCGCACCATGGGAAGCGCCTCGCGCCCGCGGACGCCCATGAGGCACACCAGTGCACCCGAGACATCCCGCTCGGCGTCGTCCGAATCGAGGATGAGGGCTTGTGCGACCGGGGTGTCCGTTGGCTGCGGGCGGCTCATGAGCCGTCCGAGACCTGCGGGCAGATCCTCCAAGATGTCGTCGACGCTGACTGATCCCACGCTGCTGTTCCTTGCTCGTGCCGTGCCCTTGCCCCAGCGACGCTGCCGGGGGGTCTGGATCATGTTAGGCACGCCACGCGAGCGTGGGATCTGGGCTGCGGCCCTATTTCTCCGGGCGTGTTTGGAATCCAGTACATAGCCAGGTCACAAGACCTCGGCGGTTGAACGGCGGCAGCCCACATGAGTCAGTCACGGTCATTCCGGCTTCCCGAACCTCAGGAGGACCTTCCCCGACGTCGACGCGTCCCGGGCCACGCCGAACGCCTCGAGGGCCTGATCGGCGTCGAACACGTGGGTGACGACGGCCGACGGATCCAGCTCCCCGGCGCTCAGCGCAGCGATCACGTCGTCGATCTCGTCGTTGAAGCGGAACGAACCCACGAGTTCGAGCTCCCGGGCTATCGCCGTCGAGATGGGGGCGGGTTGGTCCCCTGGAGGCAGGAGTCCGAGCATCACGACGCGCCCGCCCCGCGTGGCGGCGCGGATCGCTGTGCGCAGCCCCGGGACGCTTCCCGAGGATTCGATGACGATATCGGCGTCGAGGCCCTCGAGCTCGGCGACCGCCTCGGAAGCGAGCAGCGTTCGGTGTGCGCCGAGCTCGAGGGCGCGCTGCAGGGGTGCCTCGAAGAGGTCGGTCACGACGATCTCGCCGGCGCCGTGATGCGCCAACACGGAGACGACGAGCGCGCCGATCGGTCCGGCGCCAACCACGAGGACCCGCCTCCCGGCGACCTCGCCAGCCTGCTTCACGGCGTGCCACGCGACGCTCAGCGGCTCGATGAGGGCGGCGGCGCGGGGGTCGAGGGCATCGGGGATGGGCCGCAGCATGCGGGCCGGGAGGGCGACCCTGTCGGCGAACGCGCCGCTTCGGTGCGGGCGGGTGGCGGCACTCCCGAGATACGTCCCGCCGGGCGAGAGATTGGGCCGGTCGGCGGGGAACTTCGGGCCGCCGCCCGGGCCCGGAGTCGCCGGGTGCACGGCAACCCGCACCCCGGCGGCGGGTCCGGTGCCGTCTCCGGCGGGGCGGATCACGCGGCCGATCACCTCGTGGCCCAGCACGAGGGGATCCCGGAGGATGGACTCACCGGCCGCGCCGTGCAGCCAATAGTGCAGGTCCGATCCGCAGATTCCCCCGAGCTCGATGCCCACGAGCGCCTCGCCCGGGCCCGGAACGGGTTCTGGGACCCTGTCCACTCTGACGTCATCGCGGGCGTGCGCGACGACCGCTCGGACCGGGGCGGTGCCTGTCTCAAGGCTCATGCTTCTTCTTCCTTCCAGCTCCCGGGTGTGGGGCTACTATGCGCGGCGCGCCGGGACGGCGATCTGCGCCGCGACGATCCGGACTGCCTTGCCGTACCGCGCAAGGTCGAATTCGTCGGGCCGCCTGGCGATGAGGGAAACGCCGACCGCGAACCTCGGAGCCGAGACGGTCTCCGGCACCACGGCGGCCACTCCCGTCACGGCGGGATGCATTCCGCCGTAGTCCACGGCGAAGCCGCGGTCTCGGACCGCGCCGAGCTGGACGATGAGCTCCTCGACGTTCCGGGTGCCGCGCGCCGGACTCGCCTCAAAGGCGCCCGCACCGGCATAACGCAACCGGACCTCACCGTCGCTCAGGGGCGACAAGAGGGCATTGCCGACGGCGGTGGACGCCGCCGGGAACCGGTCGCCAATGCGCGCGGAGAGATGCAGGGGCGCGCGGCCTTCGTGCCGAGCGACGTAGAGCACGTCGGTGCCGTCGAGGATCGCGACCTGGACGAGTTCGCGAGCCAGGTCCGACGATTCGGCGCAGGCGCGATAGAACTCCCCCAACTGGTCAAAGGACGAAAGGTAGGCGCCCCCGAACTCGACGAGGCGGCGGCCGAGCTGATAGCCGCCGTCGCGGTGCTGAATGAGTCCACCGAGCTCGAGGGCGCCGCAGATGTTGCGGGTCGACGACCGAGCCGCCCCGATTCCCCTCGCAAGCTCCGTGAGGCCCACGGGTGCGGTCGAGTTGTCGGCCAAGTACTCAAGGAGTTCTATGGCGCGGCTCACCGAGGGAGCCGGGCTCCTGTCGGCCAGCTCGCCGAGTTCCTGCATGCCGTCAACTCCCTTGTTGCATCGCTCTGCCATCGAACGGCGGAATTCAATCGAACAATTCAGTGGAATAGGGAAATCATAGGCCAGCATTCCCGATTCATCGTCATAAGTCATTCTTATCCGCCCACCGAAATTACGTCTTATACACGCGACCATGCCCCTCTCTAGGCTCGAATGAAGTTCATAACGTCCGCCCGCCCTCGCGGCAGCCACACTCCCTTGGAGGGGACATGACCGACTATCAGCCAGCCTCGCGGGTCACCCGCATCCGGGAGTCCGCGAGCGTCATGGCAGCGGCGCGAGTACGCGAGCTCAAGGCCGAGGGACGGTCGATCATCGACCTCACCGTCGGCGAGCCAGACTTCGACACGCCGGAGCACGTCAAGCTCGCGGCGATCGCGGCGATCAACGCGGGCCAGACCAAGTACACCTCGGTCACCGGCACCCCTGAACTCCAGTCCGCGATCCTGCGGCACGTCGAGAAGCGCACGGGCATCGCCTACGGCCCTGGAGAGGTCACGATCGCGGGCGGAGCGAAGCAAGTGATCTACACGGCCTTCATGGCCTCCCTCGACTCGGGAGACGAGGTGATCGTCCCGGCGCCATACTGGGTGTCGTACCCGGACATGGTCCTCGCCAATGACGGAACGCCCGTGATCGTTCCGTGCGGCGATGAGGTGGGCTTCAAGCTCACGCCCCGCGCGCTGGCCGAGGCCATCACGCCGGCCACCAAGTGGCTCATCCTCAATACCCCGTCGAACCCGACGGGCGTCGTGTACTCCCGCGCCGAGCTCGAGGCTCTCGCCACGGTCCTCGCCGAGCACCCGCAGGTCCACGTGCTGACCGACGAGATCTACGACGCGATCTACTTCGGTGAGGGCCGGATCACGAGCCTCGTCGCCGCGGCCCCTCAGCTCCGCGACCGCGTCCTCGTGGTCAACGGCGTCTCCAAGGCCTACGCGATGACGGGCTGGCGCCTGGGCTACGCCGTCGGGCCGGCGAAGCTCGTGGCCTCGATCAACAAGCTCCAGTCCCAGATCTCCTCATGCCCGTCCTCGATCAGCCAGGCCGCCGCGGCCGCGGCCCTCACGGGCGACCAGACCTTCGTGGCCGAATGCGTCGAGGCGTACCGCGGCCGGCGAGACGCCGCGGTGGCCGGCCTGAACGCCGTCGCCGGCCTCTCGTGCCTCTCCCCCGAGGGCGCCTTCTACGCCTATGTGAAGTGCGAAGGCGCCATCGGCAAGACGACACCCGGTGGCGCGACGATCGCGACGGACCAGGATTTCGTCCTCTACCTGCTCGATGCGGCGTCGGTGGCCGTTATCCCGGGTTCTGCCTACGGCTTGGGCCCCTATTTCCGCATCTCGTTCGCAACGTCCCTCGAAACCATCACCGCCGGCGTGGAAGCCATCGACAAAGCCGTCCGCGCCCTCAACTGAAAACGGAAAGCAGAATGCAGCAGATGATCCACGTCAAGACGAAATTCGAACGCCCGGCCGCGGACGTCGTCGAACGCCTCGCGGCGTTCTCCTCGGCGACCATCCACGAGGCCCAGGGCCGAAAGGGCGCGCTGAGCTCGCGCATCAAGCCGATCGACCGCTCGATGTCCTTCTGCGGCCCCGCCGTGACCGTTCGCTGTGCTCCGCGGGACAATCTCATGCTTCAAGTCGCCATCCACTATGCCCAGAGCGGCGATGTGGTGCTCGTGGGCGCCGGAGAGTTTCCCGAGGCCGGCACGTTCGGGGACGTTCTGGGCAACGCGATGAAGGCCAAGGGCATCGCCGCCATGGTGACCGATTCGGGCGTCCGCGACACGCAGGACCTCATCGAGCTCGGGCTCCCCGTGTTCTCGGGAAGCATCTCCATCAAGGGCACCGTGAAGGAGACGCTCGGCCCGATCAACCACCCGCTCGTCTTCGGCGACGAGATCGTCTACCCGGGCGACATCCTGCGCGGGGATGCGGACGGCGTCGTCGTCGTTCGCCGCGACGAGGCGGAGGAGGTCATCGCTCTGTCCCAGGCTCGCGTGGACGCCGAAAACGAACTCATCAGGGCCTACCACGCGGGCGGAACCACGATCGAGCTGTGCAAGCTGACGGACGTCCTCAAGGCCAAGGGCCTCCTCGTCGAGGATTAGTCAGAACCATCCCACAGAGAGAGGGAGGGTGCCGGCAAGGCGCCCTCCCTCTACCATCAGCAGCGACCGCGGGAATCCCGCCGCGGAACGCGATTCACCACCGGGAGCGGTCCGCAATTCCGTTTCCGGTAGCAACCAGCATCCACTCAGCGGTTCCACCGCCGTGCGTAGGCATAATGCTTCCCTCGAAAACGAAAAGCGGTTCCGCGGAGGAGTCAACGGGGCGCCACAGACCATTAAAAGGGCAGTGCGAACCGGTCTCAACGACCACGGGGTGATGCGACTTCCTGAGGTTCCAACTGGTGTGGCTGATCTTCTTCATTTCCGGCTTCCTTGCGCTGGGACAGCTGGTTCGCTGGCCTACGAATTGATCTATTGATTCAATGGTAGGCAGCGCAATCGGCCATGAATAAGATCAAAGTCGAGTGCCAACATAAGCCGACCCTATGGATCGAGCGGACCGAAGGCTATGCCGCGTCATTCCCATAGCGTCGGAGCAGCTGGTTCTTGATCATGTCGCGCAGGAGGATCAGCACCGCGGAGGCCGCCTCGGACATGGGCTCGTGGTCGGCCGTGCACAGGGCGATCTTGCACTGCAGAGCGGGGTCCACGATCCGGAGCACCTTGAAATCCTGATCCGGGAAGAGGGCATCTGCTGCCGACCTCGGCAGGATGGTTGCGCCCAGATTCGCGCGCAGCAGCCGCCATAGCGATGGCACCGACTCCACTTCTCCGGCGAGGCGGAGCGGCAGCCCTTGCTCGCTGAGCGCCTTGTCGACGAGTTGCCGAATCGTGTGATTGCTCTCCGGCAGGAAGAAGTCGAGCTTCGCCGCTTCCCTCAGCGGAACCGACCCATCGGCGTCGACGGACAGATCCGATTCGGGGCTTACCACCACGTACAGATCCTCCACGATCATGGTGGTGAACCGGACACCACGGATCTCGCCAGGTTCGTAGATCAGCGCCATGTCGAGCTTCCCGTTCTTGATGGCCTCGCTGAGCACGCCGCCCACAATCTCCGTGAGGTGCAGCATGATGTCCGGGTACCTGCGCCTGACCTCGCGGACAATCTGCGGCGCGAGGCTCGACGCCATGCTGTACGGGGCAATGGCGATAGAGACTCGCCCGGATGGGGCTCCGCCCGACGTCGCGACGTCCTGCCGCGCCTCTTCGACCAGCCGAAGGATCGTCTGCGCGTGCCGGTACAGCGCGTTCCCCGCCGCCGTCGGCTCCACGCCCTGCTTGCTGCGAATGAGGAGCCGCTGCTTGAGCTCCTTCTCGAGCGCCGAGACCTGCTGGCTCAGCGCCGGCTGGGCGACGTGGAGCGCCGCAGCGGCCTTCGTGATGCTCCCGGCATCGACGATCCTCACGAAGTACTCGAGCTTCCGCGTGTCCACGAACCCCACCTTTCTCCGCCCGTCATAACCGAACCCTATGGCGGGACACAGATCACGTCTTTGTGTGACCCAAGCCTCAATCGCTAACTTGAAGTATCGAGGCGATGTCAGAAACCACCCGAGAGGAAAGAATTCTGAATTCGTCGACCCACCGGAAATTATATCCCACCCTGCTATCCAAGGAATTGAGAAGCACGTGAACCCGATGATCGATCTCGTGGCAGATCTGGGAGAAGGATTCGGCGCCTACCGCATGGGCAACGATTCCGAGCTCTTGGACATCGTCTCGAGCGCCAATATCGCGTGCGGCTTCCATGCGGGCGATCCGGACATCATGAACAACACCGTGGCCGAGTGTGTCCGACGCGGCGTCGGCATCGGCGCCCATCCGAGCTTTCCAGATCTCCGCGGCTTCGGCCGCCGCGCTATGGACCTCACGGCGGACGAAGTCCGCAACGACGTGGTCTACCAGCTCGGTGCGCTCTCCTCGTTCGCCGCCTTTCACGAGACACGGATCTCCCACATCGCTCCTCACGGCAAGCTCGGCAATCTCGTGGCGACCAGGCCCGACTACGCGGCCGCGGTCGCGGACGCCGCCGCCGGGGTCGACAAGGAGCTCATCGTCGTGGCCCAGGAGGGCGAACTGGCCAAGGCCGCGAGGGAGCGCGGACTCCGCGTCGCGCTCGTCGGAATCGTCGACCGTGCCTACCGGGAAGACGGAACCCTCGTCCCGCGGGGCCTGCCCGGCGCCGTGCTTCACGACCCGTCGGAGATCGTCGAGCGCACTGTCCGCATCGTCTGCGAGGGGAAGATCGGCACGGTTGCCGGGACGGATCTCGACATCGAGGCGGACACCGTCCTCCTGCATGGTGACAACGCCGGCGCCGTCGACCTCGCCCGCCTCATCCGCAGCGAACTCACGGCTGCGGGAGTTCGGATCGCGCCGCTCGCGGACGTGCTCGCAGCGAAGCATCCGGTGGCCTGACATGCAGACCTTCCTCCCCTCGCCCGTGGAGGTCTTCGACTCCGGAATCGCGGCCGTGCGTGCGGTCGCCACCTCCGGCGACGCCGAGCGGGACTGGTCGACGGTTCACCGCCTCGCCGAATGGCTCGAGGAGTGCGGAGCCGAGGGCCTCCACGGGGCGGTCCCCACGTACGACTCAGTTCTCGTGGAGTTCGATGCACTCGCCTTGTCTGCCCGCCAGATCCGCGCTTTCATCGGCCTCGGGCTGCGACAGCTCGCGCTGTCCGCGGACGACGGCGCCGCTCCCCGTGAGTTCGACGTCCCAGTCGTGTACGGGGGCGCCTACGGACCCGATCTCGAATTCCTCGCCGAATTCGAAGGCATTTCCGTCGAGGACGTCATCCGTCTCCACTCATCCAAGACCTACGTGATCCGGTGCCTCGGCGCGCCGGCCGGCTCACCCATGATGGACGGACCAGACTTCCCGACCGCAGTTCCCCGTCTCAAGGATCCGAGGCTCAGTGTTCCGGCCGGTGCCGTGGCAGTGGCGGGGCGGCAAGCCGTGATCGCGCCCGCCGTCGCCCCTGGTGGGTGGCAGGTCATCGGCCAGACTCCGCTGACCCTGCTCGATCTCGGCAGGGACCCCCTGGTCCCGTACCGGCCGGGCGATATTGTTCGCTTCCGGCCCATCGCGGAAGAGGACTTCGCAGCGCACGAGGGAGACGCCATGAAGGCGCGTTTCACGGGGGCACGGCCATGAGCGGGCAGATCATCATCCAGCAGGCCGGGAACGCGGTCGTCACCGATCTCGGGCGGTTCCGCGGTCCCAGGTATGGCCTGCCGGTCAACGGGGCCCTCGACCAGTATTCGGCCAGGGCTGCCAACATCCTCGTCGCGAACAGCGACGATGCGCCCCTCTTCGAACTCACGGCCCTCGATTTCCGGATGACGGCGACCTCGGACATCCTGATCGCCGTCACGGGGGCTCCTCTGTCCTTGACGGTGGGCGGGCGCGCGTGCCCGCAGTGGGAGCCCGTCTCGGTCCGCGCGGGGGAGGCCGTGTCCGTGCGCGGAATCAACCGGGGCCTCAGGGCCTACGTCTCGGTTCATGGATCGGTCGATGCGCCGACCCTGCTTGGAAGCTGCGCCCCGGATACGGTCGTCGGGTTCGGGCTCAAGCTGCGGGACGGGACAGCGGTCGGAACCCGCCGCAGCGTCTCGCCGATCCGACAGCCGTATTTCGACATGCCGCTCTTCCGCCTAGCCGCCGAGCGACCCCACACCGGGGGCCGACTCCGCGTGGATGTGACGGACGGCCCGGACTTCGCGGAGTTCGGCGACTCAGCGAAGCTGCTCTTCAGCTCGGAATACACCGTGAGCCCGAGGAGCAACCACATTGGACTGCGGCTCGGGGGCGAACTGCCGGAGCGGACCAGCTCAGGCGAGGTGCTGTCCCGAGGAGTCCCGGTCGGCGCCATCGAAGTCCCCTCACGTCAGGAACTCCTGGTGCTCCACCGCGGGCGCGGCGTGACGGCCGGATACCCGGTGCTCGCCGTGGCCACGAACCTCGGTCTCGATGTCCTGGCCCAGGCCCGCCCGGGCGACGCGGTGTACTTCGTCCGGACGACCGTCGCCGAGGCGACCGCCGCCTACAGGCGTTCGATGCAACAGCTCGAAACGCTCCGAGAATCCGTCACGACCGTCTTCAACCTCCTGGGCATCGGCAGTGCGGCCCACTGGCAGGAATTGCCAGCTGCCGCCTGCGGCTGATCCCGCATCGACCCCCGAGCGCTACGCTCTCACTAGTAAGGAAAGTCATGGCAACACGACCCGAAGCTGCCGCAGCGCAGCACACACAGCTGACGAGCCGCCAGACCCTCAAGGTCGTCATCGCGGGATGCGTGGGCATCTTCGTCGAGCTCTACGACAACGGCATCTTCGCCTTCATGGCGACGACGCTCTCGCTCGTCTTCTTCGCGAAGGGAGATCCCAACGCCGCCCTCATGTTCGTGTTTGCCGGCTACGCGATCTCCTTCTTCGTTCGGCCACTCGGCGCGATCGTCTGCGGTTTCCTCGGGGACCGGCTCGGCCGGCAGAAGCTCCTCGTCTTCGTCATCCTGCTCATCAGCGTCGCGACCGCGGCCGTCGGTATTCTCCCGCCGTTCTCGGCGATCGGCGTCGCCGCGCCGATTCTCCTCGTGACGATGCGCCTCGTGCAGGGCTTCTCCGTGGGCGGCGAGGCGGCGGGCGCCATGACCTTCCTCGCCGAGCACGCCCCGGCGCACAAGCGGGGACAGATCACGTCCTACGCCCAGATCGCCTCTTTCGCCGCACTCCTGACGGGCACGCTCATCGGCTTCAGCATGGCCCCGTGGCTCAACGCCGCGGCGATCAGCGGCGGTGGGTTCGGGTCATTCGCCTGGCGAATCCCGTTCCTCGTGGCCATCCCGATGGGCTTCATCGGCTGGTACATCCGCCGCGCGATCAGCGACACCCCGAACTTCCAGCGGCTCAAGGAGGAAGGCGGCCTCTCGAAGAACCCGTACAAGGAGGCCTTCGCGTCCGCCGAGCACCGCCGCGCTATGCTGCTGGCCCTGTTCATCCCGCTCATGAACGGCTCGGGCTACTACGTCCTGTTCTCCTACATGCCGACGTTCCTCGCGGGCAAGCAGCTGCACTACTCGACCGCAGACTCCCTGCTCGTCACGGCCGTGAGCCTCGTGGTCATCTGCGCGGCCATCCCGGTCATGGGAGCGCTCTCCGACCGGGTGGGCCGCAAGAAGGTCATTGCGTGGGCGGCCGTCGCCATGGCGATCGTATGCGTCCCCTCCTACGCGCTCCTGGCGACCGGCAACGTCGGCCTCGCGATCCTCGGCGCGAGCCTCATGGCGATCGTGTTTGCCGGACACACCGCGGTGATCCACATCCTCCTCGTCGAGCTGTTCCCGACTCGCGTGCGCTACTCGGCGTACGGGCTCGGCTACAACATCTCCTCCGCCCTCTTCGGTGGTACCGCTCCCCTGCTCATGACTTGGCTCATCGGCTCCACAGGGAACGTGTTCATGCCGGCGTTCTATGCCGCATTCACCGCCCTCGGCACCCTGGCCGCCGTGCTCACGGTCAAGGACCGCGCGCACGAGCCGCTGCGCGACGCCTGACTTGGCCCGCTGGCGCCGTCGTCGGACGACGGCGGCGCCGAACCTCCCGCGGACGCCGCGCGGCGTCCCCCATCAGATCTGGAGAACCAATGCCCTTCACTGACTACAAGACCGCCCTCGTCACCGGTGCCTCGACGGGCATGGGCGCGGCGATCGCCGAGCTGCTCGCCAAGCGCGGGCTCATGGTCCACGTCGCTGCACGCAACGAGGAGCGCCTCAAGGAGCTCGCGGAGCGGTCGGGCGCCATCCCGCACACCGTCGATCTCACCGACACCGCGGCGGTGGCAGCCGAGCTGGGCGGCCTCGAGGTCGACGTCCTCGTGAACTGTGCCGGCGTCTCGCGCCCCGGCAACATCCTGAGCTCCTCCGAGGAGGATCTCGACGAGATCATCGACGTCAACCTCCGCGGGTTGCTTCAGCTGACCCGGCTCATCCTGCCGGGAATGGTGAATCGCGACCTCGGGCACGTGATCAACATCAGCTCAATCGCCGGCCTCTACAACTTCTACGGCCACACCGCCTACCACGCAACGAAGGCCGCCGTTCACCAGATCTCTCGCCAACTCCGCAACGACACGGTGGGCAAGCGAATTCGCGTCACCGAGATCTGCCCCGGCCGGGTCGAGACGGAGATCTTCGGCCGCAACATGGGTGGCACTCCCGAGGCCATGGAGGAGGCCTGGAAGACGTACTACGAGGGCTACGAGTCGCTCACTACGGAGGACATCGTCAACGCGGTGGATTACGCGATCGAGACGCCGCGCCACGTCAACGTGGGGATGATCGAGCTCATGCCCACTTTCCAGGTTCCGGGTGGGCTGACGTTCGACCGCCGGTGAGCGGGCGCAGCTTGGCCGCGGCGCCGGTCCGTCCGGCCAGCCGCCCCGGCGGCTGGATACTGGCTAGGTGCATATCGACGACCTAGCCCGCCGAGCCGCAGCCCTTGTCCCTCCGGACGGCCGCGG
Source organism: Sinomonas sp. G460-2 (assembly GCF_047759905.1). NCBI lineage: Bacteria > Bacillati > Actinomycetota > Actinomycetes > Micrococcales > Micrococcaceae > Sinomonas > Sinomonas sp. G460-2. The sequence goes on from NZ_JBKZWT010000006.1 coordinate 38,045, forward strand.
CCGGGCAATCCTCGGGATCTGCGGGGCTCCCGGCGCCGGCAAGTCGACCCTCGCCGAGGCGCTCCTGAAGCGTTTGAGGAGCGAGCATGGCGAGCAGTGGGCGGCCCATGTGCCGATGGACGGCTTCCATCTCGCGGACGTCCAGCTCGCGCGACTGGGCCTCGCGAACCGTAAGGGAGCGCCGGAGACGTTCGACGCCGACGGCTACGCCGCCTTGCTCGGACGGATCTCGGCCTCCACGGGCGTCGTCTATGCGCCCGGCTTCGAACGCGAACTCGAGCAGCCGATCGCCGCCGCCCTCGCCGTGCCGCCCGAGGCACGGCTCGTGATCACGGAGGGGAACTACCTCCTCGTCGACGAGCGGCCGTGGCGTGCGGCGCGGTCGTGGCTCAGCGAAGTCTGGTTCGTGGAGACGGACCCCACGTGCCGCGTTGAGCGGCTCATCGGGCGGCACATCGAGTTCGGCAAGTCCCCCGACGAGGCCCGTGACTGGGTGCTCAGGTCCGACGAGGCAAACGCGCGCATCGTCGACGCGACCAAGAGCCGCGCCGACCTCGTGATCGTGAACGACTCAGCTGAGGCGTGACCCCGGCTCCGGGCCCTGGCGAGCCGCCCCGCCGTCGTCAGGGGTTGACGGCGAGCGAGGCAGCCTCCCACGCGAAGCCGTCCGGATCGCTGAAGGCGCCCGCAGAGCTCGCGACGGCGAGCCGGTGCGAGCCAGTCCCCTCGGGGACGACCCCTGCGTCCTTGGCCAGGGCGCGCCGCCCGTAGAGCGCGAGCTTGACCGGTCCAGTGTCGCCGAACTCGACGTACATCTTGCCGAAGCTCTTGGCGACCGTCAGGCCGTGATCCACGTAGAACCGCTTGCTCGCGCCGACGTCGGAGGCCCCGAGGAGCAGGACGAAGCTCTCGAACTCCGCCACCGCCGGGCCGGTGTCCTTCTTCGAGGACGTCGCGACCTTCCAGATCGCGCCGTCGGGCGCCTGGACCACGCCGCCGTAGCCCCAGAAGGACTTGGTGGCGGGCTTGAGCGAGGTCGCGCCCGCGGCGAGGGCCGCGTCGAGGTAGAGGTCAACGTTGCCCGGTTGGGCGACGGTGAGCGAAAGAGTGAATCCGCGGAAGCCATCGGTGGGCGTCTGCGACTCGCGCACCTGCAGTTGGGGGCCCAGCCCGAAGGCCGTCGAGTAGAACTCCTGAGCGGCGGAGGCATCCGCCGCCTCGAGGGTGATTGTTTCGATGTTTGCCATGGTCATCACGCTAGTTGCGCCATGGCAGCCGGCGCTTCTCGAATTCTGATCAATTGGGTCATGGCCCAGCATGGTCATAGCTCAACCACAGTGAACTCCCACCCCCGTTATACGTGCACGACAGGCCCTTGACAGGAACGGCCCCGACCCTGAAATGGACGGTTCGGCTATTCCGCCGGGCCGCACATCGACAGGAGAACACCATGAAGGTCACCCAGCGCATCGGGTACGCAGCGGCCTCGACAGTCGCCGCGGCAGCCCTCATCGGCGGAGGGGCCGCCGTAGCGGCCAACGCAGCAACGACGCCGAGCCCGTCCGCGACGAGCGGCTCAAGCAGCAATTCCGGCACCTCGCACGCCGGGGGTCAGCACACGGCTGCGACGGCGGACGAGACGGCCAAGGTCACGGCGGCCGTCAAGGCCAAGGACGCCAACGCCTCGGTCACGAAGGTCGAGAAGGACACGGACGGCTCGTTCGACGCGACCGCGACGTCGAGCGGCAAGACGGTTCGGTACGAGGTCAGCGCGAACTACGCCACGGTCACCGTGGACGACCACGCGGGCAGGGGCGGTGGCCAGCGCACGCCGCTTTCGAGCGACGAGCTCGCCAAGGTGACGGCGGCCATCAAGGCCAAGGACGCCAACGCGACGGTCAAGGACTCCTGGAAGGACTCGGACGGTTCGTTCGACGTCGTCGTCACGTCCGGCAGCACCACCACGAAGTACGACGTGAGCGCCGACTACTCGACGGTGACCGCGGATTCGAACTTCGGCCAGGGCGGCCACGGGGCGCACGACGGCGCCGGGTCGGGTACTCCGTCCGGCAGCGCGTCGAGCGGCGCACCCCAAGGCTGATCCAGCGGCATTTTGCTGGGCGCGGGCGGGTCAGCGGACCGCTGGCCCGCCCGTCCCCTCGCGCGCGTCGAGGTTCGTCATGACCTTGGCGAGGAGATCGCGCAGCGCGACGGCCTCCGCGGCGTCGAGGCCAACGCAGGCACCGAACTGGACGGGGACCTCGGAGACGCGGTCGCGAAGGCGCGCGCCGGCCGCGGTGACGCTCACGAGCACGCGCCGCTCGTCCGCAGGGTCGCGCCGGCGCTCCAGATGGCCCGCCGCCTCGAGCCTTTTGAGCAGCGGCGTGAGGGTCCCCGAGTCGAGCTGGAGGCGGTCACCGAGCGCGCCGACCGAGAGGGCGCCGTCGGCGGACCACAGCGCGAGCATGGTCAGGTACTGCGGATAGGTCAGCCCGGCGTCGTCGAGCAGGTCCGCGTAGACGCGGCCCACGCTCCGCGCCGCGGCGTACAGGGGGAAGCACAGCTGCCGGTCAAGGTCGAGCTGCGGATATGTCGGGCCCATCACGCCATTCTAGCTTGCGCAGTTTAGTTGTGCACAATAGAGTTGTGCACATGAAAACCCTCTACACGGCGACCGCCGTCGCGCTCGGCGACGGTCGCAACGGCCACATCCAGTCCCCCGACGGCTTCCTCGACGCCCCGGTCCGCGTGCCGCAGGAGCTCGGCGGGCCGGGCGGAGCAACGAACCCCGAGCAGCTCTTCGCGGCTGGCTACGCGGCCTGCTTCCACTCCGCCCTCAAGCTCGCCGCGACCCAGTCGCGCGCCGACGCCTCGGGCTCCGAGGTCGTGGCCGACGTCATGCTCACCGCCCTTCCGACCGGCGGCTACGGTCTTGCGGCGAATCTCGAGATCACGCTCCCCGAACTCGACCGCGCCGCCGCGGAGGAGCTCGTGGCCAAGGCCCACCAGATCTGCCCGTATTCGAACGCCACGCGCGGCAACATCGAGGTCACGCTCAGCGTCGCGTGACAGGCACCGCCCCGGGGCGGCGCGCTGGCGTCGACGTTCTCGTCCCGTTAACCGTGACCCAGTTGACTTGGCGCCGTGGACTTCAGGGAGCTCGAGGTCTTCCGCGCAGTCGCCGAAGACCTCCACTTTGGACGGGCCGCCGAGCGGCTCTACGTTACCCAGTCGGCGGTGAGTCAACAGCTCCGCCGGCTTGAGGACGAGCTCGGACTCCTGCTCTTCCACCGGACCTCGCGAACGGTCCGGCTCACCCCCGCCGGCACCGCCCTGCTCGCCGAGGTCAGGAAGATCTTCGCGGCCCGGGACCACGCCATCCAAGTCGCACAGCAGGCGGCCGCGGGCGAGCGCGGGAGGCTGAGCATCGCGGCCAACTATCCCGCGAGCCGGCTGCTCCTGCTTCCCCTCATCGAGAGGCTCCGAGCCAGCCACCCGTCGCTGACCCTCATCCCGAGGGAGCTCCCCTCGTCCGAGCAGATGGCCGAACTGCTGCGCGGGGAGCTCGACGTGGGTCTCGCGTATGGCCCGATCGCGAACGCCTCGCTGTGCTCCGCCAAGCTGCTCGAGGTTCCCGTCGTCGCCGTCGTCCGCTCAAGCCATCCGCTCGCTGGGAGCGGTGTCCTCGGACTTTCCGATCTGCCGCGCCACCGCTACATCACGGCGCACGCGGGGGCGACGAGTGCCATCGAGGACTCCCTCATGGCTCGCGCCGCGGTGGCCGGAATCCGGCTGCGCCGATCGCCCAGTGCCACCGATCTCTCGGGCTACCTGCTCGAGCTCGAAACGAGCGACACCATCGGCTTCAGTTCGCTCCCCCGCGGGGAGCAGAGCCGGGCCAATGGCATGCACGTCTTGCGCCTTGAACCGGAACCGCTGCTCGAGCTCCACGCCGTCTGGGCCGTTCAGCGACATGACAGCTTGGTGAACAGTGTGCTCAACGAGCTGCGCGACCTTGCGACGGCACCAGAGCCCGGCCGATAGTGCGGCCTTTGATCGATAAGGGAGGCTAATCGGCGCATTGCGGAATGGTCGTTGATCCGCCCTCGCCCTCGAACGGAGCATGGCAGCATGCACCTCACTCCTCTCGGATGTCTCGCCGGAATGCCCGCGGGCGGACTCGCGAGCTCCGGCTACCTCGTTGAGTCCAGCCAAACGAGCGTCCTCCTCGACGCGGGGCCGGGCATCGCCACCCGCCTCTCCGCCCTTCAAACCCGCCGCCTCTCGGCCGTGTTCGTCTCCCACGAGCACACCGACCACATCCTCGACCTCCTCGTCATCGGCAAGCGGCTTCTCGCCGACCGGCTCGTCCGCGAGGACGAGAACGCCCCGCTCTGCCTCGACGAATCCGTGCCGCGCGTGCCCCTGCTCCTCCCCCGCGGGGCCACCGCCAAGCTCCACACCCTCGCCTCCCTGTACCCGGTCGCGACCCATCCCCTTCTGGACCAGGCGTTCGAGCTCGGCTTCGAGACCCACGAGTACGAACCAGGAGAGACGCTCGCCGTCGGCGACCTGAGCCTCCGCATCGAACAGCTCAGGCACGTTGCCCCCAACTGCGGCGTGCGCCTCGCTGACGCGCATTCGAGCCTCGTCTACACCGGCGACACGGGCGTGACCGACGAGCTCGTCGACCTCGCGAGCGGAGCCGGCACGCTCCTCGCCGAGAGCACGCTGCGCGACACCGACACGTCGGGGCATGGTCACCTCAGCTCGTCCGACGCCGCGCGCGCGGCCGACGACGCCGGCGTCACCGAGTTGGTCCTCACCCACTTTTCCTCGCCCGACCCTGTCCAGCACAGATGGCATCGCGATCGCGCGGCGTCCGTGTTCGACGGTCCCGTCGGCATCGCCCGGCCCGGCATCAGCCACCCGGTCGCCGCTCCCCGAAAGGTCCTCGCATGAAGCTCTCTGCCCAGCTCCTGGGCGTGCTCGGCGCGTCCTCTCTCGTCCTCGCAGTCGCCTCCTGCTCCACCCCGTCGGCTCTCTCGTCGGCGTCTCCCGTGACGATCACGTTCAGCTCGTACACGTACGGCGTCCAAGGCGCGGCGGGGACCGGCACGCAGAAGCTCCTCGACGCCTTCGCCTCGGCGCATCCGGAGGTCAAAGTCGTCCCGCAGTCGGTCCCGACGGCGGACGTGCTCACCAAAGCCAAGACCGACGTCGCGGCAGGCAATGCGCCCGATGTGGTGCAGCTCGGCTACAGCAAGCTGGCCGAGGCTTTCCAGACGCTTCCCGTCCAGTCGCTTGAGCAGATCGCCGGGAGCGAGTGGAAGGACCACGTCGCGGGGATCAACCGAGCCCTCGTAGACACCGGCAAGAAGGACGGCCAGGTCGGGGCCCTGCCGTTCACCGTCTCGATTCCCACTCTCTTCTACAACGCGGATCTGTTCCGCAAGGCCGGACTCGATCCCAATCGACCGCCCACGTCAATCGATGAGGTCCGGACGGACGCCGCGGCGATCACCACGAGCGGCCACAAGGGCGTCTATTTCGGCGTCGTGGACTCGGGCAAGTCCGACTATCTCACCCAATCCGTCATCGACAGCGCCGGCGGCTCGACGGTCGGTGCGGACGGCTCCGTGACGGTCGATTCCCCCGAGGCCGTGCGGGGGCTGTCCTTGGTGCAGTCCCTCACGCGGGACGGGCTCCAGCCCGCCGTCGGCCTCGACGACGCCACGGCGAGCTTCTCCGCGGGGGATCTCGGCATGTTCGTCGTCAGCACGGCCGTGGCCGGGAGCCTTCAGAAGGCCGCCACAGGGAAGTTCGAGCTCAGGAGCGCAGCGTTTCCCAGCTTCGGGGCGGGCAAGGCCGCACCGACGTTCTCGGGCGCCGGGCTGATCGTCCTGAGCCGTGACGAGGCCAAGCAGAAGGCCGCGTGGGAGTTCGTCAAGTTCCTCACGAGCGCCGAAGGCTACTCGATGATCACCAAGGACATCGGCTACCTGCCGCTCCGAGCAGGGCTCGAGGACGATCCTCGGTACCTCAAGGACTACTTCGCGTCGAACCGCCTCCTGCTTCCCCCGCTAGGGCAGCTGGCCGCAGTGTCGCCCTATCGCAGCTTCCCCGGCCAGAACGCGAACCAAGCCGTGGTGGTCCTGCAGGACGACGCCGTCGCACCGATTGTGCTGCGCGGTGCCGATCCGCAAGAGAAGCTCTCGGCAGTGGCGAGCCGTATCCGGGAGCTGACCGGAAAGTGACCGCGAAATGACCCTGAAAGCCGGCTGGAGGCCGTACCTCACCCCGTTGATCCTGGCCCTCGCGGCGTGGGTCTACGGCCCCGCCGTCTTCACGGCCGTGCTGTCCTTGCTCAAGTGGAACCTGACCACTCCGCCGTCGGGCTTCGTCGGGCTGGACAACTACGTGGGCCTCTTCCGGCACCCCGAGTTCGCCCGGGCCGTGGGGCAGACCACGCTCTCGGCGCTCGCCCTGCTCCCCTTCGCAACCATCGTCCCGCTCGTTCTCGCGGTGATGCTCTGGCAGCGGCCCGGCCGGGCGAGCGCCGTCTACCGGGCCTTGCTCTTCCTCCCGGTCGTCGTTGCGCCCGTGGCCGTCGCGACCGCGTGGAGGTTCCTTCTGAATCCCCTTCAAGGCCTCGCGAATCGAATCCTCGAGGTCCTTGGCGTCGCGCCCGTGAACTGGCTCGGCAACCCGGCAACGGCCCTGCTCGTGCTGGTGGGCATCACGTCGGCGAAGGTCGTCGCGTTCAACCTCATCCTCTACACGGCGTCGCTCTCGGGCATCGATCGCGGCCTCGTCGCGGCGGCGCAGCTGGAAGGCGCGACGCGCTGGGAGATCTCGCGGTTCATCGTGGCTCCGCACGTGGCGCGCACCACCGTGGTCCTCGCCTTGCTGAGCGTGGTCCTCGCGGGCCAGTGGACCTTCACCTCGGTCTCGGTCCTGACTCAGGGCGGGCCAGATGGCGTGACCGATTCGGTGTACTACCGCATCTACGCGCTCGGATTCCAGTTCTTCGACACCGGCTCCGCCTCGGCCGCGGGGGTCCTCGTGCTGCTCGCCTTCGGCGTGCTCGCCGCGGCCTGGACAGCAGTGCGGAGGTCACGACGTGCCACTCGCTGAACGCTTTCGGCGCGCCGGCGCCCTCACCCTCTGGCATCTGGTTCTGGCGAGCACGTCCGCCGCCATGGCCTTTCCCGTGGCCTGGGCGCTCGTCACGTCGTTCAAGGGGCCGCAGGACGTGTTCACCCCGACCCCGCTCCCTTGGCCGGCGACCCTCGACAACTACGCGGCGGTGCTGCGGTTCTGGCCGGTCGGGCTGCTGATCGGCAACACGTTCGTCATGTCGGTGGGCGTCGCCGTGGGGCAACTCGTCATCGCGGTGCTGGCGGCGTATGCCCTCGTGGTCCTGAACCCGCGAATGCGGCCCGCCATCCTCACAGCCTGCACGATTGCGCTCGCGGTTCCCCCGCAGGCAGTCATCATCCCCCAGTTCCTGCTGACCACGAGACTCGGCTGGCAGAACTCCCAGCTCGGTCTCATCGTCCCTCAGCTCGGGGCGTCCGCTCTCGCGGTGCTCCTGCTCGTCGAACACGTCGCGGCAGTGCCGGCGTCGCAGATCGAAGCCGCCGCACTGCAGGGCGCGCGCCCGATCGAGACGCTCTGGCACGTGGTCCTGCCCACCATTCGGCCCGCGGTCCTCGCAGTCGGAATTCTGGTCTTCATCACCACGTGGAACGAATATCTCTGGCCCCTGCTCATCGCGCCGCGCTCCCACGACGCGACCGTGCAGATCGGCCTCGCGCAATTCCAAGGCGAGGGAGGGACCGACTTCGGCTCGCTCATGGCCGCGTCGACCCTCACGAGCCTCCCTATCGTCGCCGTGTACCTCATCGCGTCGCGCCGCATCATCGACGCATTCATCAGGGCAGGACTCCGACCATGAACCCCATTGCCGCCATCGGCACGAAGCCATCCGAAGCCGGCCTCAAGGGCGCCGAGCTGGAGTTGCGAGGGATCCGCCGCCAGTTCGGCGAGACCGCCGCGCTCGATCGAGTCAACCTGCGAATCAAACCCGAGTCGCGCACGGTCGTCGTCGGGCCCTCCGGATGCGGAAAGTCGACCCTGCTGCGGGTTCTCGCGGGGCTGGACCGCCCCACCGAGGGACACGTGATGTCCGACGGCGCCGACGTCACCTCCCGCCCGATCGGGGCGCGGGACCTCGCGATGGTGTTCCAGGACTACGCCCTGTTCCCCCACATGAGCGTGGCCGGCAACATCTCCTTTGGCCTGCGGCTCCAACGCCGCCACGATCGTCGCAACGGGCCAAGCCGCGCGTTCATCGATCTCGAGGTCACGCGTGTGGCCGAGCTGTTAGGCCTCGAAGGTCTCCTCCAGCGGCGCCCCGCGCAGTTGAGCGGCGGCCAGCGGCAGCGCGTGGCCCTGGCCAGGGCGATCGTCCGCCGGCCTCGCGTCCTGCTGCTCGATGAGCCGATGTCCGCGCTCGACGTCTCGCTGCGGGCCACGGCACGGGAGGAGATCCTGCGGCTCCACGCGGAGCTCCGATCGACCCTCGTCCTCGTCACCCACGACCAGTACGAGGCCCTGACCATGGCCACGGACCTCGTGGTCATGGACGCTGGACGCGTCCTCCAGGCCGCACCACCGCAGGAGGTGTACCGCCGCCCAGCGAACGAGTTCGTGGCGCGATTCCTCGGTTCCCCGGCCATGAACATCCGGCGCGTCGGTTCGGGCACGATCGGGTGGCGCCCGGCAGACGGGCGCATCCGCCCGCGCGAGCGAGCCGAGCGAGACCTCGCGCCGAGTGCGCTCCTGCTGACTGCAGTCGTGGAGCGGTGCGAATACACCGGTTCCGGTCAGGAGGTGGTGTGCCGAGACGACCGGGGCACGTTCACGGTCCTCCAGCAGCAGGACGAAGAGTGGGTGCGACCGGGCGACGACATCTCGGTCGCGGTCCGTCAATCCGCCATCCACCGCTTCGACCCGCGCGGTGACCGGATCGATGACTGAATCCTCCCCGACCCGCCCGGGCGTGATCTGGTGCGACTTCGGCGGCGTGCTCACTCCCCCGGTTGACGAGGCGGCTCGCGCCATCGCCATCGCGGCCGGGGTGCCCTGGGATCTCCTCTGGAGCGCGGCCAAGGCCGTCGCTGAGGAAGTGGGGCTCACTGGCCTGCAGCCCCTCGAGCTCGGCCTCATGAGCCAGCGGGAATGGGGTTCGCGGATCGAGGCGCGCCTGCCGCACGGGTACCGGCCGCGCGTCGCCCTCGGACACTGGGGCGACTATTGGTACCGGGACCGGCCCGTGGACTTGGACCTCCTGACCGAACTCGGGCAGCTGAAGGCGTACGGCACGCGGCTCGGGATGCTCACGAACAGCGTTGCGGAATGGGAAGTGCACCGGCAGCGCCTGCTCGGGGACCGGGCCGGGATCTTCGAGTGCATCGTCCGGTCCCACGAGATCGGAATCGCCAAGCCCGATCCGCGGATTTTTGCCTACGCGGACGGCTCCTTGTCGCCGGGCACGGCACCGCCCCTCCTCATCGACGACTCCGCAGACAACTGTGCTGCGGCCTCCCGCGCGGGCTGGATGGTCCACCACCATCGGAATCGCGAGGAGACTCTCGCCCTCCTTCGGTCCTTGAGGGGATAAGGCCTCCCAAGGGGCGGTCGAGTCCGCGAGGTCGCGTCACAGTCCCGGGGGATCTGGCTCCTTACCCGTAGGGCAAGCCTTCCTGGACGGACGAACGGGGCAGAAGTAGAGCGGATGTCAATCAGTGATGTGGTCGATTCGGTCCTAGCCGCGGTCGTCGTCGGGTCGTCACTCCTGACCCTGTCGGTGTTCTGCTTCATGGCCCTCGTCGCAGTTCCTCTTGCCGTTGCCCTGGGCCGGTGGTTGAG
>NZ_JBKZWT010000060.1:0-16462 GCF_047759905.1 Sinomonas sp. G460-2
ACAACGGCCCCCGGAGCGTCATGGCGCGCGACGGCGCGCCGGAATACGAGCACGCACACGATCACGAGCGCCACGACAGGGGTCAGGGAGAGGGCTCCGGGAAGGGTCGACGTCCTGTCGGCGAGCTTCTCGACGTAGTAGATGGCGGTGCCGAGCGCTTGGCCCGGCTTGGCGTAGGCGGGCCCGTCCTTCGTGATGAGCGCGGCGAACGGAATCCGGCCCACGAGCCCGACGGCGGCGCCCGCCGCGAGGACGGCCGTCACCCGAGCGAGCGGAACCCATCCGACCACGCGCCGCCAGCCGAGGACGGCGAAGACGACCACGAGTGGGGCGACCTCCCATGCGAGGTAGAGCGGATTCGTGAGGGTCGAGACGGCGCTGAGCGCGAGGAGCACCGCTGAGAGCCAGCGCCGCTGGAACCAGCGACGCCGGGGCCCGGCCGCTTGGGTTCCGGCCGCTTGGGTTCCGGCCGCTTGGCCCGCGAGGCTCCTGGCCACAAGTCCCGTCGTCGCGATGGCCGCGAGCACGGTCATGCTGTAGAACGTCGCCGTCGCCAGGAGCGAGACGATCTCGAACGTGTCCCAGCCGGACGTGTCGTCGAGGAGGCTCAGCCCGATCGCTGCCGCGAAGGCCACGAGGGCCCCTGCTACGCGCCGCGCGTGCGGACGAGCGGGCCGGACGGCCCCGCTCACAAGTCGGAGCGTCGCGTAGAGCAAGAGGAAGTCGACCACGCCATTGAGCGCGAACGTGCCCTTGACGCCGAGTCCGAGGGCCGCGAGGCCGAAGTACAGCGCCATCTCGGGGATGAACAGCACGGCGGAGAGCGCCCAGTCCTGGGGCTGCCCCGCGAGTACCGAGCCCCGCACGAGGGCCGGCAGCACGGTCTCCGGGTCGTAGTAGAGCATCCACGACCGGTCGGTCGCGTCGAGGTGCGCGACCGCGAGCAGCGCGAGGACAAGCGCGGCGGCCCAGCCGACCAGCTCGAGGGCCCACGCGGGGAGGGCGCGCGCGAGGGCGGCTTGGCCCTGTACCGCGCTCCCCCTCGCCCTCATGGCCTCAGTATCGGGGTCAGGCCGGGATCGGCACCGGCGTCACGCCGAGCGGCTCGAGTTCGGACGCGCCGCCGTCCTCCGCTGTGAGGACCCAGATGCCGTTCGTGTGGCGGGCCACCGAGTGCTCCCATTGGCACGAGCGCGCGCCGTCGGTCGTCACGACCGTCCATTCGTCGTCGAGCACGCGCGTGTCGATCGAGCCGCGCACGAGCATGGGCTCGATCGCGAGGGCCAGGCCCGGCTTGATCTTGGCGCCGCGGTGGCCGGTGCGGTAGTTCAGCACGTCAGGGGCCATGTGCATCTCGGAGCCGATGCCGTGGCCCACGTAGTCCTCGAGGATGCCGAGCGGCGCGCCGTCCTGTTCGCTCACGAAGTCGTCGATCGCGTCGCCGATGTCCCCCACGTGGGTGCCGCGCGCGAAGGCCGCGATGCCGCTCCACATGGCCCGTCGCGTCACCTCGGAGAGCCGCACGTCGGCCGGATCGCCCTCTCCCACGATGACCGTGCGCGCCGAGTCGGCGTTCCAGCCGCGGACCACGCACCCGCCGTCGATGGACAGGATGTCCCCCTCGCGGAGCGTGCGGGGGCCGGGGATCCCGTGCACCACCTCCTCGTTGACCGAGACGCAAATGTGCTTGGGGTAGCCGTAGTAGCCCAGGAAGTTGTACTGCGCGCCAGCCGCATCGACCACCTCGGCGAACGCTGCGTCGAGCTCGTCGGTCGTGACACCCGGCGCGACGGCCGCCACCGCGGCGTCGAGCGCGCGGCTCAGCAGCAGGCCCGCCTCTGCCATGATCCGGAGCTGCCCGTTGTTCTTGTACTCGATCTTCCTCTGCCCGATCACGGGACTCCTCTCCCCCTCACAGTCCGACGGCGCCCTCTCGCACAAAGATCCCAAGGCGAGGGGCGCCGTCGTCCGGTCAGCACTGTAGTTTTTGGCGGGGCCTCAGGCTAGGTCCCGGGCACCGTTCTTGATCGCGTCGAGGACGCGCTCGGTGACCTCGTCGATGAGCCCGATCCCGTCCACCCGGGTCAGAATCCCGCGCTCCTCGTACCGCGACACGACGGCCTCGGTCTGCGTGTGGTAGAGCTCGAGGCGGTGGCGGATCACGGTCTCGTTGTCGTCGCTGCGGCCCGTCTCCTTGGCCCTGCCGAGGAGGCGCTTGACCAGCTCCTCGTCGTCGGCTGTGAGCTGCAGGACAACGTCAAGCCCGAGGCCGCTCTCGCTCAGGATCTCATCGAGGTACTCCACCTGCGCGACGGTGCGCGGGTAGCCGTCGAGGAGGAACCCCTCGCGAGCGTCGTCCTGGGCGAGGCGGTCGCGAACCATGCTGTTCGTGACGCTGTCCGGGACGAAGTCGCCCGCGTCCATGTACTTCTTCGCCTCGACGCCGAGCGGAGTCTGCTCCTTGACGTTGTACCGGAAGATGTCCCCGGTCGAGATGGCCACGATGCCGAGTCGATCCGAGATTCGTTCCGCCTGAGTTCCCTTGCCCGATCCGGGCGGGCCAATGAGCAACATTCTCGTCATCGCAGTAGTCCTTCGTAGTGCCGCTGTTGGAGCTGCGCATCGATCTGCTTGACCGTCTCGAGGCCCACGCCGACCATGATGAGGATCGACGTACCGCCGAACGGGAAGTTCGTGTTGGCCTGGACCAGCACGAGCGCGATGAGCGGGATGAGAGCCACGATGCCGAGGTACAGCGCGCCCGGCAGGGTGATGCGCGAAAGTACGTACTGCAGGTAGTCCGCAGTCGGCTTGCCGGCCCGGATGCCCGGGATGAAGCCGCCGTACTTCTTCATGTTGTCGGCAACCTCTTCAGGGTTGAAGGTGATCGCCACATAGAAGTATGTGAAGAAGAGAATCAGCAGGAAGTAGGCCACCATGTAGACCGGATGGTCGCCCTTGGTCAGGTTGTTGTTGATCCACTCGACCCACGGCGCGATGTTCGAGCCGTCCTTGGGGGTGTTGAACTGCGCGACGAGCGCCGGCAGGTACAGCATCGACGAGGCGAAGATGACCGGGATGACGCCGGCCATGTTGACCTTGATCGGGATGTACGTCGTGGTGCCGCCCACGGTCCGCCGGCCGATCATCCGCTTCGCGTACTGGACCGGGATGCGCCGCTGGGACTGCTCGACGAAGACCACGAGCGCCATCGTCACGAGGCCGATCGCCAGGACGATGAAGAACGTTCCGGGGCCCTTCGAGGTCCAGATCGCCCCGAGCGAGGCCGGGAAGTTCGCCGCGATCGACGTGAAGATGAGCAGCGACATACCGTTGCCGATGCCCTTCTCCGTCACGAGCTCGCCCATCCACATGATGAGGCCCGTGCCGGCGGTGAGCGTGATGATCACGAGGATCGTCGCGATGATGCTCGGGTCCGGGATGATCTGCAGCTGGCAGTTCGGGAACAGCTGCCCCGAGCGCACGAGCGAGACGAGCGTGGTCGCGTTGAGCAGACCGAGCGCGATCGTCAGATACCGCGTGTACTGCGTGAGCTTCGTCTGGCCCGACTGGCCCTCGTCGTACAGCTCCTGGAAGCGAGGGATCACCACGCGCAGCAGCTGAACGATGATGCTCGCCGTGATGTAGGGCATGATCCCGAGCGCGAACACGGACACCTGCAAGAGGGCGCCGCCGCTGAACAGGTTCATGAGCTGGTAGATGCCCTGCTGCTGATCCTGGCCCGTGACGATGGGCGAGAGGCAGGTCTTGACGTTGCTGTAGTTGACGCCCGGCGCGGGGATGAAGGCACCCAGGCGGTAGATGGCGATGATGCCCAGCGTGAACAGCAGCTTGCGCCGCAGGTCCGGCGTTCGGAAAGCCCGGCCGATGGCAGAAAGCACGCTTCTCCTCCCCGATCACGAGGAACGTAAGGTTGATGGCCCGCGCACAGGGTGCGGCGCGAGCAAGGTACAGCTACCGAGTCTAGCGGCAGGCGCGGCAGAGCAGATAATCCCGGCCGTTGCACCCGGGTTGCGGGGTCCCGTCCCACGGGTTGGCGAGGCCTAACGCGAGAGGCCCCCGCCGCCGTCGTAAGTAAAAACTCACGACGGCGACAGGGGCCTTCGATTCACAGCGTGGAGGCGCTCCGCTTCCGTCAGAGGACGGTCGTGGAGCCGCCGGCGGCGGCGATCTTCTCGGCGGCGGACGCCGAGAAGGCGTGGGCGGTGACGTCGAACTTCACGTCGATGTCGCCGTTGCCGAGCACCTTGACGGGCTGGTTCTTGCGAACCGCGCCCTTCGCGATGAGCTCGTCGACGCCCACGGTGCCGCCCTCGGGGAACAGCTCGACGAGCCGCTCGAGGTTGACCACCGAGTACTCGACCCGGAACGGGTTCTTGAAGCCGCGAAGCTTCGGCAGGCGCATGTGCAGCGGAAGCTGCCCACCCGCGAAGCCCGCACGCACCTGGTAGCGGGCCTTCGTGCCCTTGGTGCCGCGACCGGCGGTCTTGCCCTTGGAGCCCTCACCGCGACCCACACGGGTCTTCGCGGTCTTGGCGCCAGCGGCGGGACGCAGGTGGTGGACCTTAAGAGCGGTGCTCTTCTTCTCAGTTTCGTTCTCAGCCATTACTTCGCCTCCTCAACCTTCACGAGGTGCGGAACCGTGTTGATCATGCCCACGGTCACAGCGTCGGCCTTGCGGACGACAGTGTGGCCAATGCGCTTGAGGCCGAGGGAACGCAGAGTCTCGCGCTGGTTCTGCTTGGCGCCGATGACGCCCTTGATCTGGGTGATCTCCAACGTGGCGTCGGAGGGAGCCAGGTTCTTCCCCATGACTCATGCACCTGCCTTCTGGTTCTCGATGTTGCGCACCAGAGCGGCCGGGGCAACCTCCTCGAGCGGCAGGCCACGGCGAGCGGCCACAGCCTGCGGCTCCTCGAGACCCTTGAGCGCCTCGATCGTCGCGTGGACGATGTTGATCGCGTTAGAGGACCCGAGGGACTTCGAGAGCACGTCGTGGATGCCGGCGCACTCGAGGACGGCGCGGACCGGACCACCGGCGATAACGCCGGTACCCGGAGCGGCCGGGCGCAGCATGACGACGCCTGCGGCGGCCTCACCCTGCACGCGGTGCGGAACGGTCGTGCCGACGCGCGGGACGCGGAAGAAGGACTTCTTGGCCTCTTCGACGCCCTTCGCGATGGCCGCGGGAACTTCCTTGGCCTTCCCGTAGCCAACACCCACGGTGCCGTTGCCGTCGCCGACCACCACGAGAGCCGTGAAGCTGAAGCGGCGGCCACCCTTGACGACCTTGGCGACGCGGTTGATGGTCACGACGCGCTCGACGAACTGGTTCTTCTCGGCGTCGCGGCCACCGTCGCGGCCACCACGGCCGCCACGGTCGCCACGACCGCGGCCCTCGCCACGACGGCCGCCGCGGCGGTCCTCGTTGGCGGGGGCGGCAGCCTCAGCGGCGCCCTCGGTCACATTCTCAGACACATTGTCCTTCTCGTTGTTCTCGACGGTCACAGTGCCAGCCCGCCTTCCCGAGCGCCGTCTGCAATCGCAGCAACGCGGCCGTGGTACTTGTTGCCACCGCGGTCGAACACGACGGCCTCGACGCCGGCAGCCTTCGCACGCTCGGCGACGAGCTCGCCCACGCGCTTGGCCTTGGCGGTCTTGTCGCCCTCGAACGCACGGAGGTCAGCCTCGAGCGTCGAAGCGGACGCGACCGTGATGCCCTTGGCGTCGTCGACAACCTGGACGAACACGTGGCGCGATGAGCGCGTGACCACGAGACGCGGACGATCGGCGGAGCCGACGACGCGCTTGCGGAGACGAATGTGGCGGCGCGAACGAGAAGCCGTGCGCGACTTGGCCGGGCGCTTCTTGTTGATGCTCAGACCCATGGTTACTTACCAGCCTTCCCGACCTTGCGGCGGACAACCTCGCCGGCGTAACGGATGCCCTTGCCCTTGTAGGGGTCGGGCTTGCGCAGCTTGCGAATGTTGGCCGCAACCTCGCCGACGCGCTGCTTGTCGATGCCGGACACAGTGAACTTCGTGGGGCCCTCGACGCTGAACGCGATGCCCTCAGGGGCAGTGACGGTCACCGGGTGGGAGAAGCCGAGCGCGAACTCGAGGTCCGAGCCCTTGGCCTGCACGCGGTAACCGGTGCCGACGATCTCGAGCTTCTTCTCGTAGCCCTTCGTCACGCCCTCGATCATGTTGGCGATGAGGGTGCGGGTGAGGCCGTGCAGCGAACGCGCGAGGCGCTCGTCGTTCGGGCGCGTCACCGAGAGCGTGGTGTCCTCGAGGTTGACCTCGATGGGGCTGGCCACGGCGTGCGAAAGCTCGCCCTTGCCACCCTTGACGGTCACCAGGTCGCCGTCGATCTTGACCTCGACGCCGGCGGGGACGGTGATGGGGAGACGTCCAATGCGGGACATATCTTCTTCCTTCCTTCCCTTACCAGACGTACGCGAGGACTTCGCCGCCCACGCCCTTCTTGGCGGCCTGACGGTCGGTCAGGAGCCCAGAAGAGGTGGACAGGATGGCGATGCCGAGGCCGCCCAGAACGTGCGGGAGGTTCGTGGACTTCGCGTAGACGCGGAGACCCGGCTTCGAGATGCGGCGGACGCCGGCGATCGAACGCTCGCGGTTCGGACCGAACTTGAGCGTGAGGGTCAGCTTCTTGCCGACCTCGGCGTCCTCTTCCTTCCAGCTGGCGATGAAGCCTTCGGCCTTGAGGATGTCGGCAACCCGCACCTTGAGCTTCGACGACGGCATGGCAACCTCGTCGTGGTAGGCGGAGTTGGCGTTGCGCAGACGAGTAAGCATGTCTGCGACGGGATCAGTCATAGTCATGTGGGCTCGTGCCCTTCCTCGCGACGGTTTCCGCCCGGCAGTGAGCCGCGCGCCTTGCGGCGCGGTGCGGACCTGTCACGTAGTGATTCAGTCTTCGGTCTTGAACGGGAAGCCCAGCGCCTTCAGCAGCGCGCGGCCCTCGTCGTCGGTCTTGGCGGTCGTGACGACCGTGATGTCCATGCCACGGAGGCGATCGATCTTGTCCTGATCGATCTCGTGGAACATCACCTGCTCGGTGAGGCCGAACGTGTAGTTGCCGTTACCGTCGAACTGCTTGCCGCTGAGGCCGCGGAAGTCGCGGATACGCGGAAGCGCGAGGGTCACGAGGCGGTCCACGAACTCCCACATGCGGTCGCCGCGAAGCGTCGTGAAGGCGCCGATCGGCATACCTTCGCGGAGCTTGAACTGGGCGATCGACTTGCGGGCCTTGGTGACCTGCGGCTTCTGGCCCGTGATGAGGGTCAGGTCGCGCACAGCGCCCTCGATGAGCTTCGAGTCCTTCGCGGCGTCGCCGACGCCCATGTTGACAACGACCTTGACCAGGCGCGGGACCTGGTTGACGTTGCCGTACTTGAACTCGTCAAGGAGCGAGGCCTTGATGGTCTCCGCGTACTTCGCCTTGAGACGGGGCACGATCTTGACCGGAGTCTCGACAGTCTCAGTCATCAGATGTCCTTCCCAGTGGCCTTGGAGTAACGGACGCGAACCGTCTTCTGACGGCCGTCCCGCTCCACGGTCTCGACGCGGAAGCCGACCCTCGTGGGCTTCTTGGTCTCGGGGTCAACGAGAGCCACGTTGGAAACGTGGATCGGAGCCTCGACCTGCTCGATGCCGCCGGTCTTGGAGCCGCGCTGCGACTGGCCGACCTTGGTGTGCTTGGTAACGCGGTTGATGCCCTCGACGAGCACGCGGCTCGTGGCGGGGAACACCTTCAGGACCTTGCCCTGCTTGCCCTTGTCGCCACCCTTGTCCTGCTTGGTGCCGGTGATGACCTGGACCAGGTCGCCCTTCTTGATCTTTGCGCCCATGAGTCAGAGCACCTCCGGAGCCAGCGAGACGATCTTCATGAACTTCTTGTCGCGCAGCTCGCGGCCCACGGGGCCGAAGATGCGCGTGCCACGGGGGTCGCCGTCGTTCTTGAGGATGACTGCCGCGTTCTCATCGAACTTGATGTAGGAGCCGTCCGCGCGGCGGCGCTCCTTCTTCGTGCGGACGACGACGGCCTTGACCACGTCGCCCTTCTTGACGTTGCCGCCAGGGATCGCGTCCTTGACGGTGGCGACGATGACGTCACCGATACCTGCGTAGCGGCGGCCGGATCCACCGAGAACGCGGATGGTCAGGATTTCCTTCGCACCCGTGTTGTCGGCGACCTTGAGCCGCGACTCCTGCTGAATCACTATTACTCCTTACGTCTCGCCGGTTCTCAGATCGCGGTGATGCTGCGCCGAGCCTCGCGGAACGGATTGTCGGGGTGTCTCTCGACCCGCCTGGATGTGGCCAGAACCGGCCTGAACCGCCGTGCCAGAGGCAATTGACCCCTTCCCAGCTAGCCCGCGCGCGGGCGCGCAGAAGGGCATTATGCGGTGGCACGATTGTTCACGAGGTTTGCGCGGCTGGACCCCGGCGAACGCACCGAAGCCACGTGGACTTCAGTGGGCACGCCGAACGTAGCCGTACAAGCTCAATATCGTAGCACGAATGGACGAACACTTTTGACCCGGTAGCCGTACCCGAGACAAAGCAAGCGGCCCGCCCCTTCGACAAGGGACGGGCCGCTCGTGAACCCTGCGGGACGAACTCGAAAAGGCCTACTTGGCCTTCTCGAGGACCTCCACGAGGCGCCACCGCTTGGTCGCGGACAGCGGGCGGGTCTCCGCGATGAGCACAAGGTCGCCGATGCCGGCAACATTGTTCTCGTCGTGGGCCTTGCGCTTGCTCGTGCGGCGGATGACCTTGCCGTAGAGCGAGTGCTTCACGCGGTCCTCGACCTCGACGACGATGGTCTTCTCCATCTTGTCGGACACGACGTAGCCGCGGGCCGTCTTGCGCTGGCCGCGCTCCTCGACGTTCTGGGTCACCTTGTTCTCCTGCTCGCTCACTTGGCGGCCTCCTCGGTCGCAGCCTCGGCCTCGACGGCCTCGGCCTTGGCGGGCTTCTTGGACTTCTTCGCGGTCTTCGTCTCGGAGACGACGGACACGGGCTCGACGCGAATGCCGAGCTCGCGCTCACGGAGGACCGTGTAGATGCGAGCGATGTCCTTCTTCACGGCGCCAAGACGGCCGTGGCTCTCGAGCTGGCCAGTAGCGGACTGGAAGCGCAGGTTGAACAGCTCTGCCTTCGCCTTCTTGAGCTCCTCGAAGAGGTGCTCGCTGTCCAGCTGGTCGAGCTTCTCAGCGGTCAGGTCCTTCGAACCGACTGCCATTCTCATTCACCACCTTCGCGACGCACGATGCGCGCCTTCAACGGGAGCTTGTGCATGGCGAGGCGCAGCGCCTCGCGCGCCACCTCATCAGACACACCGGCGAGTTCGAAGAGAACCCGGCCCGGCTTGACGTTCGCGACCCACCACTCGGGCGAACCCTTACCGGAACCCATGCGGGTTTCGGCCGGCTTCTTGGTGAGGGGGCGGTCCGGGTAGATGTTGATCCAGACCTTGCCGCCACGCTTGATGTAGCGGGTCATGGCGATACGAGCCGCCTCGATCTGGCGGTTGGTCACGTACGCCGGGGAGAGGGCCTGGATGCCGTACTCGCCGAAGCTGACCTTCGTGCCGCCAGTCGCAGCGCCCGAGCGGCCCGGGTGGTGCTGCTTGCGGTGCTTCACACGACGGGGAATAAGCATTTAAGCCTCTCCTCCTTCCGCTGCCGGAGCGGCAGCCTCAGCGGCCGGAGCCTCGGCGGCCTCAGCGGAGGCGGCCTGCGGCTGGCGGTCGCCAGACGGACGACGACGGCGCTCGCCACCGGGGCGGCCCGGACGATCGCCACGGTCACCACGCGGGCCGCGCGACGACGGAGCGGCAGCGGCCTGAGCCGCGAGCTCCTTGGACGTCACGTCGCCCTTGTAGATCCAGACCTTCACGCCGATGCGGCCGAACGTGGTCTTGGCCTCGTAGAAGCCGTAGTCGATGTTCGCGCGGAGCGTGTGCAGGGGCACGCGGCCCTCGCGGTAGAACTCCGAGCGCGACATCTCAGCACCGCCGAGGCGGCCCGAGCATGCGACACGGATGCCCTTGGCGCCGGCGCGCTGCGCCGACTGCATGGCCTTCTTCATGGCACGGCGGAACGCGACGCGGCTCGAGAGCTGCTCCGCGATGCCCTGGGCCACGAGCTGAGCCTCGATCTCGGGGTTCTTGACCTCGAGGATGTTCAGCTGGACCTGCTTGCCGGTGAGCTTCTCGAGCTCGCCGCGGATGCGGTCGGCCTCGGCGCCGCGGCGGCCGATCACGATGCCCGGACGCGCCGTGTGGATGTCCACGCGGACGCGGTCGCGGGTGCGCTCGATCTCGACGCGGGCGATGCCTGCGCGCTCCATGCCCGTGGTCATGAGCTTGCGGATCTGAACGTCCTCGCGGACGAAGTCCTTGTAGCGCTGGCCGGGCTTGCTGCTGTCGGCAAACCAGTGCGAGACGTGGTCGGTGGTGATGCCGAGTCGGAACCCGTGCGGGTTGACCTTCTGTCCCATTTAGCGGGCCTCCTCGTTCTCCGGGGTCGCCACGACCACAGTGATGTGGCTGGTGCGCTTCTTGATGCGGTAAGCGCGGCCCTGGGCACGCGGCTGGAACCGCTTCATGGTCGGCCCCTCGTCGACGAACGCCTCGCTGATGTAGAGGTCGCTCTCGTCGAACGCGAGACCATCGCGGTCGGCCAGGACGCGGGCGTTGGCCATCGCGGACGCGACCACCTTGTAGACCGGCTCCGAAGCCGCCTGCTGGGCGAACTTCAGGATCGCCAGAGCCTCATTCGCCTGCTTGCCACGAACAAGGTTGACGACGCGCCGGGCCTTCATCGGCGTTACGCGGATGTGCCGCGCAATTGCCTTGGCTTCCATTGCTTCCTTCTCTTTCTCGAAGTCCAAGCACTGCTTCACTCTGCCGTGAGGCAGGGTCAGCGGCGCTTGCCCTTCTTGTCGTCCTTCACGTGGCCGCGGAAAGTCCGCGTCGGGGCGAATTCGCCGAGCTTGTGCCCGACCATCGACTCGGTGATGAAGACCGGGATGTGCTTCCGGCCGTCGTGCACGGCGATCGTGTGCCCGAGCATGTCGGGGACGATCATCGAGCGGCGGGACCAGGTCTTGATGACGTTCTTGGTGCCCTTATCGTTTTCCCGGGCGACCTTCACGAAGAGGTGCTGGTCAACGAAAGGACCCTTCTTCAGGCTGCGTGGCATGTGTCCAGGCTCCTATCGCTTGTTCTTGCCAGTACGACGACGGCGGACAATGAGCTTGTCGCTCGCCTTGTTCGGGCGGCGGGTGCGGCCCTCGGGCTTGCCGTTCGGGTTGACCGGGTGGCGACCACCGGAGGTCTTGCCCTCACCACCACCGTGCGGGTGGTCGACCGGGTTCATGGCGACACCGCGGACGGTCGGGCGGACGCCCTTCCAGCGCAGACGGCCAGCCTTGCCCCAGTTGATGTTCGACTGCTCGGCGTTGCCGACCTCGCCGACGGTCGCGCGGCAGCGCGCGTCGACGTTGCGGACCTCGCCGGAGGGCAGGCGCAGCTGCGCGAACTTGCCTTCCTTGGCGACGAGCTGCACCGAGGCACCCGCGGAGCGGGCGAGCTTGGCGCCGCCACCCGGGCGGAGCTCGACGGCGTGGATGACCGTACCGACCGGGATGTTGCGGAGCGGCAGGTTGTTGCCGGGCTTGATGTCGGCGTCCGGACCGGACTCGACGAAGTCACCCTGGGCCAGCTTGTTCGGCGCGATGATGTAGCGCTTCGTGCCGTCCACGTAGTGCAGGAGCGCGATGCGAGCCGTACGGTTCGGGTCGTACTCGATCTCCGCGACGCGGGCGTTGACGCCGTCCTTGTCGTGGCGACGGAAGTCGATCAGACGGTACTGGCGCTTGTGCCCACCGCCCTTGTGGCGCGTGGTGATTCGACCCGTGTTGTTGCGGCCGCCCTTCTTGGGGAGCGGACGAACAAGGGACTTCTCCGGCGTCGAACGCGTGATTTCTGCGAAGTCGGCCACGCTCGAGCCGCGGCGGCCCGGGGTAGTCGGCTTGTAGTTACGGATTCCCATTTACCTGTTCCTCGTTAAAGTGGTCTCCGCTCAGGCGAGCGGACCGCCGAAGATGTCGATCGTGCTGCCACCCTTGAGGGTGACGATGGCACGCTTGGTGCTCTTGCGCTGGCCCCAGCCGAACTTGGTCCGCTTGCGCTTGCCCGGACGGTTGAGCGTGTTGATCGAATCGACCTTCACCGAGAAGATCTGCTCGACCGCGTTCTTGATCTCCGACTTGCTGGAGCGCGGGTCCACGAGGAACGTGTACTGCCCCTCGTCGATCAGGCCGTAGCTCTTCTCGGAGACGACCGGCGCGAGAATGACGTCGCGCGGGTCCTTGTAGCTCGATGCAGTCACTTGGAGGTCTCCTCGTTCTTGGGCGCCCGATCGGCGACGAACGCGTCGAAGGCCGCCTTGGTGAACACCACGTCGTCGGAGACCAGCACGTCGTAGGTGTTGAGCTGGTCGGCGTACAGCGCGTGGACCTCGGTGAGGTTGCGGACCGAAAGGACCGCGTTCTCCTCGGCACGCTCGAGAACGACAAGGATGTTCTTGCGGTCAGTGATGGACTTGAGAATCTCGATGGCACCCTTGGTGTTCGGCTTCTCACCCGCGGCGAGGGACTCCACGACGTGGATGCGGCCGTTGCGGGCGCGATCCGAGAGGGCACCGCGGAGCGCGGCGGCCTTCATCTTCTTGGGGGTCCGCTGCGAGTAGTCACGCGGCGTCGGGCCGTGGACAACGCCACCGCCGGTCATGTGCGGGGCGCGCACCGAACCCTGGCGGGCGCGGCCGGTGCCCTTCTGCTTGAACGGCTTGCGGCCGGCGCCGGAGACCTCGCCACGGTTCTTCACCTTGTGCGTGCCCTGGCGTGCAGCGGCCAGCTGGGCGACGACGACCTGGTGAAGCAGGGGAACGTTGGTCTGGACGTCGAAGATCTCGGCGGGGAGATCGACCTTCACAGTTGCGTTAGCCATGAGTTCAGGCTCCCTTCACAGCGGAACGGACCAGGACGACCGAGCCGCGGGCGCCGGGAAGGGCACCCTTGATGAGGAGCAGCGAGTTCTCGGTGTCGATGGCGTGGACCGTGAGGTTGAGCGTCGTCTGACGCTCGTTGCCCATGCGGCCAGCCATGCGCAGACCCTTGAAGACGCGGCCCGGGGTGGCGCAAGCACCGATCGAACCGGGCTTGCGGTGGTTCTTGTGGGCACCGTGCGAGGCGGAGACACCGGCGAAGCCGTGACGCTTCATGACACCGGCGAAGCCCTTGCCCTTGGTCGTGCCGACGACGTCGATCTTCTGACCGGCGGCGAACAGCTCAACGGACAGCTCCTGGCCGAGTGCGTACGTGTCGGCGTCGGCGGTGCGGACCTCGACGAGGTGACGGCGCGGCGTCACGCCAGCCTTCTCGAAGTGGCCGGCGAGCGGCTTCGTGACCTTGCGGGGGTCGATCTGGCCGTAGCCGATCTGAACCGCCGTGTAGCCATCGT
The DNA here is from genome assembly GCF_047759905.1 of Sinomonas sp. G460-2. Taxonomy (NCBI): domain Bacteria; kingdom Bacillati; phylum Actinomycetota; class Actinomycetes; order Micrococcales; family Micrococcaceae; genus Sinomonas; species Sinomonas sp. G460-2. Next base: position 13,579 of record NZ_JBKZWT010000060.1, read on the forward strand.
TCTCGGCGTTGCGGAGCTGGGTCACAACGTTCGTGTCGGCCTTGACGACCGTGACGGGGATGACGTTGTTGTTCTCGTCCCAGACCTGGGTCATGCCGAGCTTCGTGCCCAGCAGGCCCTTGACATTGCGGGTTGCGGTCATAGTTCTCTCAGCACCTCCCTACTAGAGCTTGATCTCGATGTTGACGTCCGCAGGCAGATCGAGACGCATGAGCGAGTCGACGGCCTTCGGGGTGGGGTCGATGATGTCGATCAGCCGCTTGTGCGTGCGCATCTCGAAGTGCTCGCGGCTGTCCTTGTACTTGTGCGGAGAGCGGATAACGCAGTACACGTTCTTCTCCGTGGGCAGCGGCACGGGGCCGACCACCGTTGCGCCTGCGCGCGTGACCGTCTCAACGATCTTCCGGGCCGAAGTATCGATGACCTCGTGGTCATACGACTTCAGCCGGATGCGGATCTTCTGTCCCGCCATATCGTCCGACTCGCTTTCATGTCAGTGCTGCACTGTTCTGTTTCAGCTATCCGTGGCTGCCGAGGCATTCAAGGTCGTGACCACCACAGGCCGCACGGGCTGAATCCGGAATTTCCGGGTTCCTCAACCAGCCGACCATCCGACCCCCGCGGTCGGGCGTGTCGCGAGTTTCACGCGCACGTATCCGTAGCTCAATGCGGAGGTGGGTCATATTTGGGCCCCAGCCTGGACCCTGCACCCGGCATTATCCGGATCGGGACGCGAAGGAGCGCTTGAACAACTCATCTAGTGTGCCAGACATCTGCATAGATGGCCAATCCGTGCGCGCGGCGCGATGATAGGCGCATGCCGCGCCCCGCCGTCGAACGTCTGGCCGCACTGCTCCCTCCGGATTTCCTGCTCGGCGTCGCGACCGCGGCGTTCCAGATCGAGGGTGCGCTCGGCGACGACGGGCGCGGCCCGTCCGGATGGGACGACTTCGCCCGGCGGCCGGGCGCGATCGCCAACGGCGACTCCCCCGCGGTCTCCGCAGACCATTATCACCGCCTCACGGAAGACGTGGCGCTCATCGCGCGCCTCGGCGTCGATGCGTACCGGCTCTCGATCGCGTGGCCGCGCGTCCAGCCGGACGGCCGCGGCACGTGGAACGAGAAGGGCTGGGCGTTCTACGAGCGGCTCGTCGACCTCCTGCTCGAGGCGGGCGTGCGCCCCGTCGTGACCCTGTACCACTGGGACACTCCCCTGCCGCTCGAGCACGACGGCGGCTGGCTGGCCCGCGAGACGGCGCACCGGTTCGCCGACTACGCGGCCGAGGCAGGCCGGCGCCTGGGCGACCGCGTGGCGCGATGGATCACGGTCAACGAGCCCGTCACGGTGACGCTCAACGGCTACGGCCTCGGCGTCCACGCGCCGGGCCGCGAGCTCCTCTTCGACGCCCTCCCGTCGGTGCACCACCAGCTCCTCGCGCACGGGCTCGGGGTCCAGGCGCTGCGGGCGTCGGGGGCGCGCGGCGGGATCGGGATCACGAACCTCCACGCCCCGGTGTTCCCGAAGTCGCGGCGCCCGCTCGACCGCGCGCACGCGGGCGTCTTCGACCTCATCTTCAACAGGCTCTATGCGGACCCCGTGCTGCTGGGCCGGTATCCACGGGTCCCGTGGCTGGCCCGGACGGACTTCCGCCCGCTCGCCGCCGCGATCCGGCCCGGGGACCTTGCCGTGATCCGGCAGCCGCTCGACTTCTACGGGCTCAACTACTACTACCCCGTACGGGTCGCGGCCGGCGGCCTCGGAACGGGACCCGGGTCCAGTCCGGGCGGCTCGCCCGCGGAACGCGGCGGCCATCCGTCTGCACTCACGCGCCTGCCGTTCCACCTCGCCGACTTCCCGGAATACCCGCGGACGGGCTTCGGCTGGCCCATCGCACCCCAGCACATCGCGCTACAGCTGGCCGAGCTGCACACGCGCTACGCCTCGGCCCTCCCGCCGGTCGTCGTGACGGAGAACGGGGCGAGCTTCCCCGAACCGGACCGCGTGGACGGCGAGCTCGACGACCGCCAGCGGATCGACTACCTCGCGTCGCACCTCGAGGCCGCTCTGCTCGCGGTCAGGCCTGGGGGCCCGGCCGAGGGCGTGCGGCTCGCGGGATGGTTCGTGTGGACGCTCTTGGACAACTTCGAGTGGGCGGCCGGGTATTCGCAGCGGTTCGGGCTCGTCCACGTGGACTTCGACACGCTCAAGCGCACCCCGAAGGCCTCGTTCGAGTGGCTCCGCAGGCTCACCGCGGCCAGGCGCGCCGCGCGCACGTGAACGAGCGCCTCGGCACCGGCGGACGACGGCGCGGGCTACTCGCCGCGGTTGGCGCGGCGGATGCGCTTGGCCCGATCGATCTCGTTCTTGAAGTTCTTGCGGATGCTGAAGTAGCCGGCGACGACCACAACGACGAGCGCGATGACAATGATCCAGGCCACGACGGGTCCTCCCTCGGGTGCACCGGGCGGCGGGAGCCCGGCGTTCTCTACGGTAGCAGCGTGCCGCGCGGCGTGCGCGCGAGCCACCACACGCCAGCCCCGATGAGCGCGAGCCCCAGGATGGCCAGCAGGAGGTAGGGGTAGGCCCGGACGGCCCAGAGGACGCAGACCAGCACGCCGGCCGCGCCCCAGAGCGTGAACGCCCGCCCTCCCGCCATGAGTCCCGTGGCGGTCAGCACGGCGAACGCGACGAGGAGCCACACCTGCTGCGGCATGTCCGCGGTCAGGGCGGCCTCGAGGCCCGAGAGGCTCGCAAGACCCGCCGCGGCCCCGAGCCACGCCGTGGCGGGCGGTCGCTGGCCCGCGAAGTAGCGAGCGGCCGCCACTACCGCGCCGAGCACCACGTACCACTGGGCGAGCCAGAACAGGCTCACCGCGCCGTGCC
>NZ_JBKZWT010000061.1:0-16275 GCF_047759905.1 Sinomonas sp. G460-2
GGCGGCGCGTCGGCGGTTCCGCGTCGGCGGTGTAGAACGGCTCCTCGGCGGTGGTCGTGGTCGTCTCGGTGCTCATCGGATCCCCCTGGTGAACGGCATGGTCGTGATCGGTGCGAGGTCCTGACGGTGGTCGAGCCACTCGATGCGTTCGATCCCGGCGTCGGCGGCCGCGGCCTCGATGATGTCCGCCACGGGGAGGACCTGGTCGGCGTCCTGAACGGAGTAGGTGATGTAGAGCCCGAATGCGGCGCCATGGTGCCCCGATCCGACCCTGAGGTCAACAAGGCGCTGTTTCGAAGCCTCCAGGAGCACGTCCTCTTCGCCGTCGGTGACCCGTCCTGCCTCCTCGGCGGTCTTCTTCCGCGCCTTGTCGTCGGCCACATGGCGTCTGGCCTGCCCGCGCGCCTGGCGGGCGTCCTGGAGCTCGCAGACGACCGCGACCGTGTGGACGACCGGGGGCTGGATGCCCCGCAGCAGGGGCCGCAGGGCCTCGACCGGCACCGCCTCGGGGCTGAACGCGGTCGCCGGCACGTACCCGGTGCGGGTGTGCCACGTGCCGTTGACGACGACGGCGTTCGGCGACGTCGAGCCGTCCAGGTGCTGCCAGCAGTCGGCGAGGTCCGCTCCCTCGTAGTCGTCGATGTCGTAGTCCGGGTCCTGGAGGTGGCGCAGCAGGGCGGCCATCCCGACCGGGCCGAGCGGCCTGTAGCCGTTGACGGCTCCCTTCATCTCGGCGTAGGACATCGCCGAGCGGACCTCGTTGAAGATCGCCAGACCGACGCCCTCGTCGCGCTCCCCGTACACAGCTCGACTTCACAAAGCTGGGCAATGGACGTTCCGGGGCTCTGGAAGTCAATGCTGGCGCCCGTGCAAAGTAGTCCCACGCGGACTAGAGTCTTCGATGACGCCATTACTGGCCGCTGATCACACACCCGCCTTAGCCGTGGACGGGCTGGCGATTCATCGCCGAGCAGACACCGATGCGGAGAGCTGCGTTTTCGACATCTGCGAGACAACTGCGCGGAAGGATTGCAGAGTGTTCGTTTCCGAGTGCGGGGTCCCGCGGCCGCTCCCATCGGTTGTCACCTTGCAACCGGTGACGTCGACGTCACGCGCGACACGCAACCTCGATTCCGCCAGTGTCGTCGAAGGGACGAGAATGATTGTTCCCGCCAAGTAGTCTGCGGATCTCATCCAATGGATCATCAGACGGACTCCTCCGCAGTCGGGGCGTGTGCATCGGTCCGCAGGATTCCGCGGACCTTGACGGTTTACACCTCCGCGTCGAGCACGCACCGAGGCTCTGCTCGGCTTCCTTTCCAACGCCAGTGGATGCCTGCACCTGACTCTGACGTGGGCGACCTCATTCCAGGCGACTTCTTTTCACACCGCTCTCTCCCCGCCCAGATCCTTGATGCGTGCGTTCCGCCACCGGCATTGCGCGCCCCGGCCCCAGCGGGCCTCACCGAACATGGCGTCGTTGTCATGAACCTCGAGGGCCAGATGGCCCCCGTCGCCGAGCACCGCGTGAATAGCGGCCGCGTCGTAGTTGGGCGCGTCGATCGTCGCGGTATCGATCTCGGCGACCTTCAGCCCGTTCACCCACGTCGTGATCACGGGCATGGGCCCGACGCAGCGGATTCTGAGCTCGTTCCAGTCGCCCCATTTCCAGACGCGAAGGAAGTCCTCGACGTCGCCCGCGTAGCGCAGCCGCCCGCGCTTCACGGGGGTCACGGGTTCCACCGACGTCGCGGGGTCGTCGGCCACCATGCGCACCGGCCGCCGCTCGTCGTCGAACTCTGCATTGATGGCGAATGGGACCGCGGAGAAGCTAGCGAGCCCATTCCCGAAGAAGCCGCCGATGCCGCCGGACGGGCGGTGATCGAGCAGCACCTGGAACCCCTCCCATGAGTCCCGCTGTCGCCGGAGCATGATCCCCGTGTCCGCGGGCCAGTCGGGCTTGGCCTCGATGACGAGATCGAAGTCGCCGAACGTCTCGTCGCTGACGAGGTATCCCCCGTAGCCGGGCGTGGCCTGCTCGCCGACCACCACACCATCCTCGACGAACCAGCGGGCCGGGTGCACCTCGGGGTTCACTGGCGGCTCGAGGCCCATCTCTTCGAGCTTCTGGGCGATACTCGGGCCGCGCGGGTACTCCGCGCCGTAGACGCGCGGCGCCGGATGCCAGCCCTGAAGTGATTCGCCGTTGAACAGCGGAACGAAGCCCTGCTCGAGCTCAGTGGACATGTGCACTCCTTGGTTTTTCATGGGCAGGGATAATCGACGAACGCGAACCCTGAGCCGTCCGGAGCCCAGCTCGGGACGTTGATGGTCCCTTGCCCGCCCACGAAGGCGGCAACAGTGGTGGGCTCGTTCCACGCATCGACCAAGACAAGCCGCAGTTCGACGGGGAGATCCGCGGGGGTGCCCTGTGGTGCCGGGAGGGTAGCTGAGGTAGACGGCGACGTCGCCGGTCGGGGCGACGTGCGGGAACCAGTTGACCCGCTCGTCGAAGGCGAGCTGTTCGAGGTCGCCCCCATCAGGCCGGACGCGGGCGAGTTGGGCATGGCCGGGGATGGTCGAGAACTGCTCGGTGTTGAAGACGATCCACTCCCCGTCCGGCGTCCATTCGCACCCGTCCGCCGGGCCGGGATGGCTCGTGACGGCTGTATCGCCGGTGCCGTCCGCGCCGATCGTGTGGATGGTCGCCGACGTCGGCCAGGCGTTCCCGACGGGCTCGAGGCGGACGTAGCCCAGCCGGCCTCCATCGGGGCTGACGCCATGCAGGAAGTGCATTGCGCCGTCGTCGGCTGTGGTCCGGCGCGCCGCTCCCCCGGCGAGCTGGACCTCCCAGATGTGCCAGTCGTTGGCCGAGGCAAAGACCGTGCGCCCGTCGGGGGCGAGCACGTGATCGTTGTTGACGTCCGGGAGACCGGCGACCTGGATCTGCTCGGGCAGCGCCGAGCCGTCGGCCGGAAGCGTCCAGAGCAGGCCGTCGCCGTTGACGAGGAGGCGGCCGTCGGGCGTCCAGTTCGGCGCCTCGTAGAGCCGGTCCCGGGATTCGAAGACGGTACGGACTGCCCCGGAGGCGCGTTCCCAGATGCGGATGCGGGCGTGCTGGCCGCCCTTCACTTGGCGCGGAGAGGCCTTCATGCGTGACGGCCTTCCGCCAGGTGCTCGCGGATGCCGCGCACGATGAGGTCGTGGTCCTCCTGGGAGGCCGGAGGCGGTCGCCGCTGCGACGACGCCGACGCCGCGGACCCGGATGGGGAACGATCCTCCGGTCACGGCATACTCGGCGCCGAGCCAGTCGACGGCGGCCGGATCGATCCGTGCGGCCGAGAGGCGGGCATCCACAAGCGCGCTGCTCGCCTCCATCCTCAGGACGACGGCGGCCTTCCGCGAGATCCAGGACTCCTGATCCGGAGTGATCCCGTGCAGGGCCGCGCGGAACAGGACGAGGCCCGGGCGGCGGATGTCGATCCCGACGGCGTGTCCGGCCTCCCGGTCGATGCGGACGATCGTCGACCCGAGGTTCCACGCGTCGGCATGATCGAACGACTCGAAGACGAGCTCCTCCTCTTGGCGTTCGAGGATCGTGATGGAATCTGTCATCGGTGCTCCGCTCTTCAGGGCCGGCAATTCAGGGCTGGCGTCACGCGGCGAGCTGGGCGCGCGCGGCGTCGATCGTGGCAAGGATTCGGACGGTCTCGTCCAGAGTGTGGACCGGGGACTCGGTGCGGCCTTCGCCGACGAAGCGTGCGAGAGCGTTGGCTTCCCAGGAGAGGCCGTCGAACCGTGTGAGTCCGGTCGGGTCGCTCCAGGCGAGGGACGGGCCGAAGTGCCCTGAGCCGGAGAGCGTGAATGACGTCGGCGAATAGAAGCTGCCGGCGAGATCGAGCGTCGCCTCGGATCCCGCGACCGACGCGGTGGTCGGGGTGCGGGCCCGCATCGACGTGTACAGGGTGGATTGGGCACCGCCCTCGTGCGTCAGTGCCACGGTCGCATGCGCGTCCACACCGGTCTCCGCCATCGCCCCGACCGCGACGACGCGCGTCGGAGCACCCAGGATCATCGAGCTGAACTGCATGGGATAGATCCCGAGGTCCAGGAGCGCGCCGCCGCCGAGCTCGGGCCGGTTGAGCCGGTGCCACGGATCCGTCGGGAGTGCCTGCCCATGGTCCGCGAGCACCGCGCGAATCTCCCCGAGGACGCCGTCGTCAAGCAGCCGCCGGATAACGGAAGCCTGCGGCAGGTAGCGGCTCCACATCGCCTCCATCACGAGGACGCCCGCGGCCCGGGCGGCGTCAGCAAGGGCCTGGGCTCCTGCCGCGCTCACCGTGATCGGCTTCTCGATCAGGACATGCTTGCCGGCAGCGATGGCCGCGAGCCCGACCCCGAGGTGCTCGCTGTGCGGGGTTGCGACATAGACGACGTCCACCTCGGGATGCGTGACGAGCTGCCCGATGGACCCGAGCGCGTAGTCGATCCCGTGGGCAGCGGCGAACGACGACGCGCGATCCAGCGAGCGCGACCCCACGGCCACGATGCGCTGGGCGGTGTGGGCCCGGACGGCTTTGGCGAACTCCCCGGCGATCCAGCCCGGCCCGACGATGCCCCAGCGGAGCGACGGCTCTCCGCTCCGGGGCAGGTACAGCTCGGGTTCGGGCAGCGAAGAAGGCAGCATGTTTCACTCCGGTCTGGATGCGGGCTGATTAGCACGAGCTAAAATGATGTTAGCACGAGCTAAATCGCGAGGAAAGGCTCGTGACTCGCCGCGACAGCGTCAGGCCGGTTTTCTTGCCGGCCCCGTCGAATCCCGGACCACCAGGCCGGTGGGGGTCGCGATATGGCGGCGCGGGCCGCCGTCGCCCTCGATCCGCTGCAGCACGGCGTTCAATGCTGCCTCGACGGTCGCCTCGACGTCCTGTCGCACCGAGGTCAGGCGGTGATAGGACAAGGACGCGAGGTAGCTGTCATCGAAGCCGACCACCGAGATGTCCTCGGGGACCCGGATGCCGGCTCGGGAGAAGACCTCCATCACGGCGACGGCGCACTGGTCGCCGCAGCATACGACGGCGGTGGGCCGCTCGCTGCTTTCGACGATTCCGCGGGCCACAGCAGCTCCGCCTTCCTCGGAGAAGTCGCTTGCGAGCACCTCGACCCTGTCGGCCAGACCGAACGACGCCATCGCCGCCCGATAGGCTCCGGCCCGGCTCTCCCCCACGGCCCCGCCGAGGCCGCCGGCATAGGCGATGTCACGGTGCCCGAGGCGCACGAGGTACTCGATCGCTAGACGAAGGCCTTCTGTCTCGTCCACATGCACGTTGTCCACCTGGGTGGTCTGGATCCATTCGCCGAGCCAGACGACCGGGACGAGGTCTGCCGCCTCCCGAAGCGCGCTCGATGCGGGATCCGGATTGAAAGCCACGAGCCCCTCGACCCGCTGCTCCATGAGCTCACCCACGACGAGGTCCGTCGTCCTCTCCGCCGTCGTCGGCCCAAGCGCCAGGCCGAACCCTTCCTCGGCCGCGCGGACCATCAGCCTCTCGACGACCCTCACCTGGAACGGGTTGCGCATCACGAACATCATCCCGATCAGCCGGGTCCGGCCCCGCCGCAGCAGGCGCGCGGACGCGTTCGGCCGATACCCGAGCTCCCTGGCCGCGGCGAGAACCCGCTCCCGCGACTCGGTGCTCGGTCCCGGAACACCCCTCAGGACGAGCGAGACAAGCTGCCGGGAGACGCCCAGATGTTCGGCGATGTCCTTCATCGTCGGCATGCGGCCGCCATGCGGAGTCCTCTGCGTGGGGCGTTCCGAGCCGTCGCCGGTTGTCGTCATGGACAGAAGTCTGGCACGTGCCAACCACGAACTGTGGGCAGCACGCGCGTATGCGATGCCCTCGACGCGAACCCCGGCCGAATGCGCGATGCGCTGTGCCTGCCAGACTCCTAGCATCACCTCGTCCGGATGTGCCAACCATGGTGCGCCGAGCAACTGGTGAGCACTCGGACGGCTCTGGAGTCCGGCCGAAGAGAAGCGCCACTCCGGCACGGCGGTGCACCACGACAAGTCGCCGCTACTCTTTGGCGTCCAGCAAGCCCGTGTGCCGTCGCCTTCGACGAAGAAGGAGCACCCCGAAAAGCACGTGCCGAGGCGTCCGCAGAGGCTCGCACCTAACCCAGCCCTCCAGGCCGCGCGACCGACACGGCAGCAGCGCCGACAGCGGCCACCGCTGTCCCGCGACGCTCGAGGTCACCAATACCTTGGCGCGACCTTCGCGCGAGACTGAATGGGAAGGAACTTTCCGGGCTCCGACCCTCGACTCCCACTTGATGTGTCCTCGGTCACTCGAAGCCTGCCGAGTATGCAAGCAGAGGCCTCAGGGTATCCCTGCGGGTACTACCCTCAAGCGGACCTCCCTCACGCACGCCGGATCTGGTGAGCTGATGGTCACTCAGTTCGCCAAGAGTCTGGAGCGAGCAGCAATGCCCCCTACGAATCGATCCGAGGACGACGCGCCCGCCATCGGCGTCGGCTTCCTCGGCGCTGGACCGGTGACGCAGGCCATCCACCTGCCGAGCCTTGCCCGCCTCACGGACCACTTCGATGTCGCCCACGTCATGGACGTCGACGCCGACGTCGCCGCAGCGGTCGCCTCGCGCGTCGGCGCAGCGTCCTCGACCTCGATGGCAGAGCTCCTCGGTGACCCCCGCGTCGACGTTGTCGCGATCTGCAGCCCGCACAAGTTCCATGCCGCCCAGGTCATCGCCGTGTGCCGGGCCGGGAAGAAGGCCGTGCTGTGTGAGAAGCCATTCGCGGTCTCGGCCGACGAGGCAGCGGAGATCGCTGCCGTATCCGCGGAGACCGGCGTTCCCATCATCGTCGGCGCCATGCACACCTTCGACCCGGGCTGGCTCGCCGCCGAGCACCTTTGGGGGAACCTCCCGACGACCGCTCACACGATCCGGTCCTCGGTCGTGCTGCCGCCGAACGCACGGTTCGAGGACTTCGCCACCGAGGTCATCGCCCGCCCGGCAGGCGAGCGACCGGACTACTCCGACCCCGCAGTCGTCGCCGCGACCCTTGAGGGCGGCGTCCTGGGCCTGGCGATCCACGACCTGCCGCTTGTGCGCCGCTTCGTCCCGGCCTTCGACGACCTTCAGGTGCTACGTGCAGAAGTGGTGCGGCCATGGGGCTACGTGTTCCTCCTGCGGGCGGGCGGACGCACGATCGAGCTGACAGCAGCCGTAAATGCGACCTGGAAGCCCGACTGGACTCTCGAGGCCATCGGCCCAGACTCCACTCTGAAGGTGACCTTCACGCCGTCGTACGTCCACGCCGGCTCCGCGGTCGCCGAATTCACTACTGCGGGCCTCACAACCGTCGCCGGCCCGTTCGGCCACAACGGCTACGAGGGCGAATGGCGACGGATAGCCGAGATCGTCGCCGGAACCGAGCCGGCCCCGAACCCAGCGGGGCTCATCGAAGACCTCCGCTTCGCCCTCGCGATCGTCGACGGCGCCCGCGCCCACGTCCTGAAGGAGGTTGCATGAGCGCGTTGACGCAGTACACGGTCGATGCTGTGCACACGCCGGGTCTTTCAGAGGTAGTCGCGTCCCTGCCGCTCTCGCTCACCCGCGCAGGCGAGGAGCCGGCACAGCTCGCGACCATCACAGGCGCGCGCGGATGGGCCGATCGTGCACTGGAGGCGTTCGACGGCGGGGCGCTGGCCGCGGTTGTGAGCTCGCCGTCCGCCGACGAGGGCGTACCGGCCCTGCCCGCGGACATCGCGACACGCGCCATCATCGAGTGGGCCTTCGCGTGCAACCCCGGCGTGCTCGTCGCAGCGGAGGCTGCTGCACCGCTGCGGGAGCGCGCCGTTTTCGCCGACGTCGAGCTGAGGCTGCCGACCGGGGCGGATCCCGACACCGCACTGCTCGATACGCTCACAGCCGCAAGCCGGGTTCTCGGACCGCTCACGCCCGTCCGCTCGCTGCACCGTGACAAGGCGAGCTGGCACCTCAGCGGCTCCCTCACGGAGGACGCGCCGACCGCCCCCGTTGCGATCGCCATCATCGTCACGGACGCTGCGCCAGCGAGATTGCGGCTGCGCCTGCTGACCCTCGACGGCGGGCTCACCGCCGTCGTCCCAGCCCCGGACACGGCCGCCCCGGCCGAGGTCCGAATCGTCGGACCGGACGGTGAGCGCCTCCTACCGACGCTGTGGGAAACCTCTCGCCGCTCTGCTTGGCGGCGGGCCGTGGCAATCGCCGCGGGGGAACTTGTCTCGGCCGACGTTGCCGAGCTGTACCGCGTGGCCGCTCTAGTCCCTGCCCACCAGGGCTGAGGACCGTTCGATCTTTCCTTGTCCCAAATATCCACCCTCAACGAAGAAGGACTCATTCCATGACCCCTACCCGGGCAACGTTCTCGCGCCGTGGTTTCCTCGGCCTCGCCGCCGCGGCCGGAGCCGTCCCCGCCCTCGCGGCCTGTAGCCCCAGCGCCTCGTCCGGGGGCGGCGGGGGCGGCGCAGTCAAGTTCTGGGATATGCCGTGGGGCACGCCCGCGTACAACGACGCGGCGAAGAAGATCACGGAGGCCTACGCACCTTCCGGGAGCAACCTCAAGGCGAGCTACCAAATCATCCAGTGGAACAACTTCTACCAGACGTACTCCTCGGCGATCGCGTCAAAGACAGGTCCCGCTGTCTCCACGGGCGGTGGCTTCCAGGCCTTCCAGTTCGAGCAGCAGGGCGCGATCGCATACGCAGACAACGTGATCGACGCCCTCAAGAAGAACGGCCAGTTCGACGACTTCCTTCCGGGCGTGCTGGACCCGTTCAAGTCGGACAAGGGCTACATCGCGGTCCCGTGGCAGCTCGACATGCGCGTCATGTGGTACCGCAAGTCCCTCTTCGACAAGGCCGGCGTCGCGCCCCCCACTGACTGGCCTTCGGTGCTTGAAGCGGGCAAGGCGCTGAAGAAGATCGGCGTGGTGGGCTTCGCCACCGGGGCGGGGTCAGGCAACTTCTTCGCCAACCACGTCGTCATTCAGATGATGCTCAACAACGGCGGCGGCGTATGGACCCCAGACGGGCAGGTCGACGTCATGAACGACCGGAACCTGGAAGCGACCGAGTTCATGTACGAACTGGTGTCGAACGGCATCATCGACCCGGCCGCCGTGAGCTACACGAACGACAATCTCCAGGCCCAATGGAAGAGCAAGAAGGCCGCATACGGCTCGTACGCAGCCGGGCTGGACAACAGCATCGGGGACACCTCCGGCGACCTTCTGGTTGCGCCTGTGCTCGCGGGCCCGCACGGGGACAAGGCCACGCTCGTGTTCCCAAACAACATCATGATGTACAAGAACACCCCCTCCCAGGCGTCCTCCGAGGCGTTCCTCGTCTACTACATGGGCCAGCTCAAGCAGTACTGGCAGCAGAAGCTGCTGGGCGGGCTGCCGGTGTTCAAGTCGATCACCGAGCTGCCGGAATTCGTGGGCAACGCGAACAACGTCAAGGTCATCAAGGACTGGCAGCCAATTGCGAAGACCTTCGCAGCTCGCGGCGCGGCCCTGAGCGCGAACGACGCGGTACTGGACGGCGGTCAGGCCATCAACCAGTTCGCCCAGACGGTGATTACCGGCAAGGGTGACGCCAAGAGCGCCCTGAAGGCCTTCGAAGACGGACTGAAGTCCGCCATCAAGTCCTGACCCGGAGGCATCCCGTGACCGCATCGATTGACACGGGGCTCGCCCGAGCCCGCCGGGGCCTCGCCCCCGGCGGGCCGGGCCGCCCGGCCCGCAACCGCGCCAGCAGGCTCACCTCCCAGACCACCCGCACCTTCTTCTGGCTGATCCTTCCCTCAGTCCTGCTCCTGCTCCTGATCAACGGCTACCCCCTCGTCTACGCTGCCATCCAGGCCACCCACAACGGCTCCCTCATCGACGCCGGCGACTTCGTCGGCTTTGACAACTTCACCTCGGTGCTGACCTCTGCCGCGTTCTGGAAGGCCACCGGCTTCACCCTGGTGTTCACCGTCGTCGGCGTCTTCGGCTCGTGGGCCGTGGGCCTGGGCCTCGCACTCCTGCTGCGCACGAAAATCCCCGCGGGCGCCTTCTTCAAGGTCCTCCTGCTCCTGCCCTGGGTCGTTCCGATCGTCGTGTCCTCGACCGCGTGGAACTGGCTCGTTGCGACGCCGGACAGTCCTGTCCCAGCCTTGTTTCGCACGCTGGGCCTCGGCACGCCCCTGTTCCTCGCGAACCCCACCCTGGCCGCAGTCATGGTGTGCATCTTCAAGGTCTGGGTCAGCTTCCCGTTCATGATGATGATGTCCTCCTCCGCCCTCGCGAGCGTGGACAACACCGTCTACGAGGCCGCGAGCGTGGACGGCGCCACGAAGTGGCAGCAGTTCACCGGTATCACCCTGCCGATTACGGCCCGCTCGACGTACATCTCGTGGATCCTCATGACGATCTTCTGCGTCAACGACTTCCCCACGATCTACCTCCTCACCGGCGGTGGCCCCGTGGACGCGACCACCTCGCTCGTCATCTATGCCTACCGAGTCGTGTTCCAGAACTTCCAGACCGGCCCCGGCGTGGCCGTGGCGTTCATCATGACGCTCACCCTCGTTGTCGTCTCCGCCATCCTGTACCGCCAGATCCGAAAGTCGAGCGTCGAATGAGCACCGTCCTGCACACCCACGCCGAACCCGCCGCGCTTTCCGGCGGCGCGGCCCCCCGCAAGCGGCGCACCGTCTCCGAGGCCGACCTGCGCGGGCGCTGGTGGCGCTTCGCGCTCATCCTCGCGATCACGGCGATCGTGCTCGTGCCTATCGGCGTCGTCGCCGTCCTGGCCTTCACCCCGGGGGCCTCGAGCACCACCACCGGATTCACGCTCGAGAACTTCGGCAACATCTTCACCCAGACCTTGGCCTCGACCTGGCTCACCAACAGCCTCCAGGTGACCCTCGCCACGGTCGTGGTCTCGGTCGCGGTCGCCGCCCCCGCTGGGTACGTGCTCTCGCGCGGCCGTTCCAAGGCCGTCTCGGGGTACTCGCTGCTGCTGTTCGTCATGCAGTCGCTGCCGATCATCACCTCGGTCGTGCCGCTGTTCATCCTCTTCGCCAACCTGGACCTGGCCGACAGCCTCCTGGGCATCATTATTGTGTACGTCGCCTCGACCATGGCCGTGGCCACGTGGATGATGGCCGCCTACTTCGACTCGATCCCGGCCAGCCTCGAAGAGGCCTCGTGGATTGACGGCTGCTCGGTGTTCGGCTCCTTCACCAAGGTCGTGCTGCGCAACAGCCTCCCCGGCGTGCTCTCCACCGCGATCTTCGCCTTCCTGCTCGCGTGGAACGACTACCTCGTGGCGATCGTGTTCCTCCGGACAGATGTGAATTTCACGCTCCCAGTCGGCGTGCAGTCGTTCTTCCAGCAGAACGCGACCGACTGGGGCTCAGTCATGGCCATGGCCGTGATCATGATGCTCCCGCCCATCATCGTCTTCGCCACCCTCAACAAGTACTTCAGCGTCGGCGGCATCGGCGGCTCCCTCGCCGGACGCTAGCCGCCGCACGAAAGCACCTCGTCTCAGAGCTTTTACGAGAGGACACTTTGCCATGGCTTTTTCAGTCCAGCTCTACACCCTCCGCGATCCGATGGAGGCGGACCTGCTGGGCACGGTCCGGCGGCTGGCCGAGATCGGCTTCACCCAGGTCGAGCCCTACCGGTTCGTCGAGAACGCCGAGGCGTTCGCCGCCGCGTTCGCGGAGAACGGCATCACCGCGCCCACAGGCCACGCTCCGCTCCTCTCGGGCGATCAGGACGAGATCTTCGCCGCGGCGAAGCGTATCGGCATCGGCACCGTGATCGACCCATTCGTCGCACCAGAGCAGTGGCAGGACGCCGGCGCGATCCGGGACACCGCCGCCGCCTTGAACGCCGCGGCGAAGAAGGGCGCCGAGTACGGCATCCGCGTCGGCTACCACAACCACAGCTGGGAACTCGGCTCGAGAGTCGAGGGCACCACGGCACTGGAGTTCTTCGCCGGACTGCTCGACCCCGAGGTGGTCCTCGAAGTAGACGTCTACTGGGTCGCCGCAGGCGGGGAGAATCCCGCCGCTCTGGTCCAGCGGCTCGGCAACAGAGTCGTCGCGCTGCACCTCAAGGACGGCCCCGTCACCGTGCTGGGGACCCGGTTCGACCGTGAGGAATTCGGCAGCATCGCCAAGACCCAGCTCCCCGCGGGACACGGCGAGTTGGACCTCTGGGGCGTCGTGGCCGCCGCCAAGAACCTCGAAGTCGGCGTCGTCGAGTTCGACGACTACGCCGGGGACATCTTCGACGGCGTCGCCGCCTCACTGCGCTACCTCGAGGCCGGCGACCCGGCCACGCGGGAGACCGCCAAGTGAACCATGGACCCGTCGGCGTGGCAGTCATCGGCGCCGGCATGATCAGCAAGCAGTACCTGGACAACCTGACCGCATTCCCGGACCTGAACGTCATTGCGGTCACCGACCTCTTCCCCGAGGCGGCAAGAGCCCGGGCGGAGGAGTTCGGGATCGCCGAGCACGGCGCCCCCGAGCTCGCGCTCGGCCACCCGGACGTGGACATCATCGTGAACCTCACGATCCCGGCGGCGCACGTCGAGGTCGCCACGGCGGCCGTCCGCGCGGGCAAGCATGTGTGGAGCGAGAAGCCGTTCTCCCTCGACCGCGAGAGCGGGCTTGCGCTGCTGGAGGAGGCGGACGACGCCGGGCTGCGGCTCGGGTGCGCACCGGACACCTTCCTGGGCGCGGGCCTGCAGACGGCCCGACGGGTGATCGAGCGCGGCGACATCGGCGTCCCGCTCACCGCCCAGACGGTTTTCCAGACCCCGGGCCCGGAGTCGGTGCACCCGAACCCAGCGTTCCTGTACCAGCGCGGGGCCGGACCGCTGTTCGACATGGGCCCGTACTACCTCACCGCGCTCGTGCAGACCTTCGGCAGCGTGCGCCGCGTGGCAGCCCTCGGATCGAAGGCCCGGGCCACCCGGGTGATCGGCTCGGGGCCGAAGGCCGGGGAGGAGTTCGAGGTCGAGGTACCCACGCACGTGAGCGCCATGGCCCAGTTCGAGTCCGGTGCGTCCTCGCACAGCGTGTTCAGCTTCGACTCCCCCCGAGTGCGGATGGGCTTCGTGGAGATCACCGGCACGGAGGCCACGCTTTCGGTGCCGGACCCGAACTACTTCGACGGGGACCTGGAGATCTGCAGGGCGGGCCAGCACGAGTGGACGAAGATCCCCACCACGGGCCCGGCGAACGGGCGCGGCATGGGAGTGCTGGACATGGCGCGCTCCATCCGCTCGGGTCAGCCGCACCGCGCCACCGGCAGGCTCGCCTACCACGTGCTGGACACGATGGTGTCGATCTCGAAGTCGGTGCATGCCGGCATGCAGTTCGTCGACGTGGCCAGTTCGGCGCCACCGGCCGCGCCCATCCCCGTGGACTGGGCGCCGACCGAGGCGACCCTCGAGGGGGTGCCCGCATGAGTTCTGTTCAGGGGCAAGCTCCGCTGGGTGTTGCCGCGGTCGGATACGCGTTCATGGGCAAGGCCCATTCGCAGGCGTGGCGGAACGTCGCGGCGTACTTCGACGTCCCGGCGGTCGAGCAGCGCGTGCTCGTGGGCCGGGACGCCGAGCAGGTCGCCGAGGCCGCGGCCCGATACGGGTGGGCCGAGTCCGCGACGGACTGGCGCGAGGTGATCGCCCGGGACGACGTGGACATCGTGGACATCTGCGCTCCCGGGTGGCTGCACGCCGAGATCGCGATCGCGGCGCTCGAGGCGGGCAAGCACGTCCTCGTCGAAAAGCCGCTCGCGAACTCGATGGCCGAATCGGAGCGCATGGCTTCCGCAGCCGAGGCCGCACGGGAGCGCGGGGTGCAGTCGATGGTCGGATTCAACTACCGGCGCGTCCCTGCCCTCGCGTTCGCGCGCCAGCTCATCGCCGCGGGGCGGCTCGGCACGGTCCGGGAGGTCCGCGCGTCATACCTGCAGGACTGGCTCGCGGACTCCCAGTCGCCGATGACGTGGCGGCTGCGGAAGGAGACCGCCGGGTCGGGCGCGCTCGGGGATATCGCCTCGCACGCGATCGACCAGGTCCAGTACCTGCTCTCCGACACCGTCACCGAGGCCTCAGGGCGGCTGCACACCTTCGTGGGCCAGCGTCCGGGCCGGGACGGACTCGAGGACGTCACGGTCGACGACGCCGCGTGGGCCACGCTGTCCCTCGCCGGGGGCGCGGTGGCCTCAGTCGAGGTCTCGCGCGTGGCGCTCGGCCGGAAGAACTCGCTGCGGATCGAGGTGTACGGCTCGGCCGGGGCGC
This sequence comes from Sinomonas sp. G460-2, assembly GCF_047759905.1. Lineage (NCBI taxonomy): Bacteria > Bacillati > Actinomycetota > Actinomycetes > Micrococcales > Micrococcaceae > Sinomonas > Sinomonas sp. G460-2. The sequence goes on from NZ_JBKZWT010000061.1 coordinate 14,379, forward strand.
TCGCGTTCGACCTCGAGCGGCTCAACGAGCTCGAGTTCCTCGACGGCACCGCCCCCGCCGCCGAGCAGGGCTTCCGCCGGATCGTCGTGACGGAGCCCGAGCACCCCTACCTGCACGCGTGGTGGCCGCAGGGCCACATGATCGGCTGGGAGCACACCTTCACCCACCAGATCCGGGACTTCCTGCTCGCGATCCGGGACGGGGCCGCCCCCTCGCCCTCGTTCGAGGACGGCCTTCAGGTCCAGCGCGTCCTGGCCGCGATCGAGGAATCCGCGGCCGCGAAGTCCACGACAGTCCAGCTCTAGCGAAAACGGAGACAGACATGCCTCGCCCGTTCACCCTGTTCACCGGCCAGTGGGCCGACCTGACCCTCGAGGAGGTGGCCCGGTACGCCGCCGAGTGGGGCTACGACGGGCTCGAGATCGCCGTCTCCGGCGAGCACCTGGACGCGTGGCGGTGGGACGACGACGCGTACATCGCCGAGCGCCTCGGCATCCTGGAGCGCTATGGCCTGAAGGTCTGGGCGATCTCGAATCACCTCAAGGGCCAGGCCGTGTGCGACGACCCGATCGACTTCCGCCACCAGGCCATCGTCGGGTCCAAGGTCTGGGGCGACGGCGACGCCGAGGGCGTGCGCACCCGCGCCGCCGAGGAGCTCAAGAACACCGCACGGCTCGCCCGCGCCCTCGGCGTCGACACCGTCGTCGGCTTCACGGGCTCGAAGATCTGGCAGTACGTCGCGATGTTCCCGCCCGTCCCCGCCGAGGTCATCGAGGCAGGCTACCAGGACTTCGCCGACCGCTGGAACCCGATCCTGGACGTCTTCGACGAATGCGGGGTCCGCTTCGCCCACGAGGTCCACCCCTCCGAGATCGCCTACGACTACTGGTCCACCAAGCGCGCCCTCGATGCCGTCGGGCACCGGGAGGCGTTCGGGCTGAACTGGGACCCCTCCCACATGGTGTGGCAGGGCATCGACCCCGTCGCGTTCATCACCGACTTCGCCGAGCGGATCTACCACGTGGACTGCAAGGACACCCGCATGCGCATGGGCAACGGCAGGGCCGGGATCCTCTCCTCCCACCTGCCCTGGGGCGACCCGCACCGCGGCTGGGACTTCGTCTCCGCCGGCCGCGGGGACGTCCGGTGGGAGGACTGCTTCCGGGCCCTGACCGCGATCGGCTACACCGGCCCGATCAGCATCGAATGGGAGGACGCCGGCATGGACCGCCTCCAGGGTGCCCCCGAGGCCCTCGCCGCGCTGAAGAAGTTCGACTTCGCCCCCTCAACCGCCTCCTTCGACGCCGCCTTCAGCAACCAGGCCTGATTCCCGCTGTGCCGTCGCGTCCGCAGGGTGGGGACCTTGCGGACGCGACGGCACAACCTCAGCCCGTCCCACGCGCGTGGTGCATTCATTGAAGTGGCGTGCATGGCATGGGCAGCGTGACCGGCCCTCCTGTGACCAGGCCCCCGGACACGAGCAGTTAGGATCGAAGCCCATCTCCGAGTTCGGTCACCTATCACACGCAGGGGGGCCTACGGGTCGTCGGGAACACCGAGGCAGCCTCCATGTACGAACGCGTCCCAGAATGGGGAAGACAAGCTGTACTGAAAGTCAAATGTCGACACCGCCCATCCAGGGCGACCTCGTCTAACCTGTCAGGCCCCGGCCTTTGATTGCGGCTCTGACGTGCAACGGGTACTCGGTCGCCGCCCAGGACGCCAGCAGGCACAGGGCGTGTTCGGAGGGTGATCCGGGCTCTGCGCTGTAGGTGGTAAGCGTGAGGCCGGGCTCCGATGTCATCTCCAGTCCCTCGTAGGCGACGGTGAGCTCGCCGACAATCGGATGATTGAAATACTTCAATCCTGTGCCATATTGCCGGACATTGTGTGCCGC
>NZ_JBKZWT010000062.1:0-15976 GCF_047759905.1 Sinomonas sp. G460-2
ACCACGGGGCGTGACCCCAGACGGAAGACGCCGCCCGTCAAGTTCGGGGACCCAGCGTTACCTCGCGACGAGGCCGTGCCAGTCGCCCGTGAGCGGGAGGCCGTGGGCCTCGGACACGGAGCGGTTGGTCACGTGCCCGGCGGCCACGTTGAGGCCGGCGGCGAGGGCGGCGTTGCGCTCGAGCGCCTTCTCGACCCCGAGGTCGGCCAGGAGCACGCCGTAGCGCAGCGTCACGTTCGTGAGCGCGTACGTCGACGTGTTCGGAACGGCGCCCGGCATGTTCGCGACGCAGTAGAAGATCGAGTTGTGCACCCGGAACGTGGGGTCCTGGTGCGTGGTCGGGTGGGAGTCCTCGAAGCAGCCGCCCTGATCGATCGCGATGTCCACGAGCACCGAGCCCGGCTTCATGCGGGCCACGAGTTCGTTGGAGACGAGCTTCGGGGCCTTCGCGCCCGGCACGAGCACCGAGCCGATCACGAGGTCCGCCTCGACGAGGGACTTCTCGATCTCGTACTTGTTCGACGCGACCGTCTTGAGGCGGCTGCCGTACAGCGCGTCGAGCTCCTGGAGCCGCGAGATGTTGATGTCGAGGATCGTCACGTCCGCGCCGAGCCCCATCGCGACGACCGCGGCGTTCGTCCCCGCGACGCCGGCGCCCAGCACCACGACCTTCGCCGGCCGCACGCCCGGCACGCCGCCCAGCAGCACCCCCTTGCCGCCGTTCGGTGCGAGGAGCGACTGCGCGCCGACCTGCACGGACAGGCGGCCGGCCACCTCGGACATCGGCGCGAGCAGCGGGAGCGTGCGCCCCTCCTGGACTGTCTCGTACGCGATCGCGGTGACGCCCGCGTCGATGAGGGCATGGGTCAGCGCCGGCTCGGCGGCGAGGTGCAGGTAGGTGAAGAGGATGAGCCCCTTGCGGAAGTGGTGGTACTCCGCGGCGATGGGCTCCTTGACCTTCATGATCATGTCCGCGCGGGCCCAGACGTCCGCCGCGTCCTCGACGATCTCGGCGCCGGCCACGCGGTACTCGTCGTCGGCGATGCTCGAACCGAGCCCCGCGCCCGACTCGATGAGCACGGTGTGGCCGTGCGCCACGAACTCGTGCACCCCGGCGGCCGTCATGGCCACCCGGAATTCGTTGTTCTTGATCTCCTGGGGGACTCCGATGATCACTGTCATCTCCGTTGGTTCGAGGGCCCTCGTGGGGCCGTTTGTCGGGCTTCCGCGGTGGTTCCAGCGTAGGCTCACTGTGAGATGCGCAACAGCGCCATGGGGCCCGGCTGGGAGGCGTGATCCCCGTAATTCCGGGGATCGCGCCGTCGTCCGTTCGACGTTTGTCGCAGTGTTGAGCGGCAAGTGTCCCCTCGTGTGGGGTGGCTCCCCTTATGCTGGAAGGCATGCGGGAAGGCGTCGAAGAACTCGTCGAAAAGGCGGCCCAGAAGCTCGGGAGGGGACTCTCGGTCGAGGATCTCGACGGACTGCTCGTGGCGTACTCGTCGAACCAGTCGCACGCGGACCCCGTGCGTGTGAACTTCCTCCTCAGCAAACGCGTGCCCGCCGACGTGAGCGCGTGGCAACTCTCGCACGGGATCGCGACGGCGGTGCGCCCCGTGGCCGTGCCGCCCAACCCGGGGCTCGGCATGTACGGGCGCGTGTGCGTCCCGCTGCTCGTGCGCGGCTTCCGCGTGGGGTACCTGTGGGTCCAGCAGGAGCCCAACGAGGAAAGCGCTGCGGCGATCCTCGCCGCGCTGCCCGGCGTCCGGCTCGAGATCGAGCTCATTGCGGGCCTCCTGCTCGACTCCAACACCGCGGCGTCCGCGCATCGGCGCGCGCGCGAGTCTCGGTTCCTCGCGGCTGCGGCGGGGGACAAGGCCGCGCTTTCGGAGATCGCGGGGTGGCGCGAGGTGCACGGCCACGCGCCGTGGCAGATGGTCACCCTCCTCGACCCCGCCGGCGTGAGTCCCGAGGATCCGCAGGCCGCGGTCGTCGCGACGAGCACCGCGGCCATGCTCGCGACCGCGGGGATCGACCCGGCGCTCTTCACCGCGGGAACCGAAACGCATTCCGTGGTCCTGTTCGTGCACTCGACCGGGCGCGCGAGCCACGCCGCCGTCCTCACGCATTACGAGCGCGAGCTCGCGAAGCGTTCGGGGCGCCCCGCGGGGCGCGTGCTCGTGGGCATCAGTGAGCCGTTCACGTCCCTGCGCGCGCTGCCCGACGCCTACGCGCAGTCGAAGGTCGCGGCCCAGGCCGGGGCGGTGGACCCCGCGCTCGGCGAGCTCGTGGACGTTCGCTCGGTGGGGGCGTACCAGCTCATGGGCGCGCTCACCTCGGAGCCCTCGAGCGTGTACGCCGACCTGCTCATCGAGGAGGACCGCGAGGGCGAGCTCCTCCCCGTGCTCGAGGAGCTCTACGACAACGACGGCGCCGTCCAGGCCGTCGCCGACCGGCTCCATGTGCACCGCTCGACCGTTTACCACCGGATCGCGCGCGTCCGGAAGCTGTTGGGCGCGGACCCGCTTGGCGGGCGCGTCCGGCAGGAGCTGCACCTCGCGCTCAAGGCCCGCCGCTGGGCCGGACGGCCCCGAATCTGACCTCTCGCTGGGCGAGATCTGACCGTTCGTCGACGATTGGCCAGACCTTCCGTGACGAGTGGCCAGATCTTCCGTGACGAGTGGCCAGATCTTCCGTGACGAGTGGTCACATCGCGGCTGATCCCGGGTCGGATCCCGCGGCGCCTTCTGGGCCCTTCTTCTGCGCCGCGAGCCACGCGAGCACGTGCTCGCGGCGGATCCGCCGGTGCGTGCCCCTGTACTCGACCGGCCACGTGCCGAGGTCGGTGAGCTTGCGGACGTAGCTGTGGCTGATCCCCGCGAGTTCGGCGGCCTGGGCGACGGTGAGGACGTCCTCCGCGCTGGTCACCGTCACCGACTCGCCGCGGCCGAGCCGCGCGAGCAGGTCCAGGACCGCGTCCCGCGCCGCGTCCGGAAGGCGGTACGCGGTGCCGTCAGCGAAGACCGTGACGTCGCCGGCGCCGAGGGCCCGCCGCACGGCGTAGGCGTCTTCGGGGCTCAAGGCAGGCGCATGATGCGGGGCGAAGCGGCTCATGCGCTTCAGCGTAGCCAAACAGACGACGACGGCGGCGCGCGCCGCCCGCCGTCGTCCTTGGTTGGTGTGGTGGGGCCGGGCTTCTTGGCTGCCGCGGCGGACTTTCCGAAGTAGACGTTGTAGCCTAAACTAAATTCTTTGAAACTTGACTTGACTCCGGAAAGGAGTGTGCGCATGTCCCCCGATGTGCACCACCACCGCAGCGTGAGCGTCGTCGTCGACCATGCCCATGAGCTGGACTCGATCCTCGGCTCGGCCATCGAGACGCTGCAGCTGTCCGCGGCCACCCACCCGTGCTGCGGCATCCTCGTGACCCGCGAGGCGGCCGGCCAGTACACGGTCGCTCACGACGAGAGCGTCCCCTTCGGCCTCACGCACCAGCGGATCGCGTGACGCCCTAAGCGGCCCACCCCCCAGCGGCCGCTTCGGGCAAAGGACGACGGCGCACGTGCCCCCTGGGGTGCGGCGTTGAAAAGAACAGACGACGGCGCGCGGTGCCTTTCGCAGCTTGAACCAAGCAGCGGAGGGCGCCGTGCGCCGTCGTCTGTTGAAGCGTTCCCTGAGCCCACGCGGCCGATGGCCCCGGTACCCGTGCTCCAGTCCGCTTGATGTTTCCCAACCGGTTCGGGAACCGGCGCGCCGGGGTTCGCCACCCACTCGGCAGTCAAAGAAACGGACTGGAGCACGCGCCCCATGGCTCTAGGCGGCCGTCGGCTCCTTGAGCGCGGCCTTCGGATCGCGCAGCTTGGCGTTCGGGAGCGCGAGAGTGATGAGGAACGCGATGAAGACGAGGGCCGCCGCGGTGAGCATGACGCCGTCCACGGCCTGCGAGAAGCCGTCCTTGATGGGGTGCGTGAGCACCGCGTTGGCGTTGCGGAGCCAGCTCGTGTCGTTGAGGTTGTCCGAGCCGAGGCCACCCGAGGCGCCCTTGAACAGGTCGAAGAGCGGCTTGTTGGTCGGGTCCGCCGCGACGGCAGGGTCGTGGAGCGTCTTGATGAAGTCCGGCTGGGTGAGCGCGTCTTTCATGGTCGAGGTGATCTTGTCTGCCGCGAGGCTGAACAGCATCGAGATGAACACGGCGGTGCCGACGGCTCCGCCCATCGAGCGGAAGAACGCGGCTGTCGAGGTCCCCACGCCCATGTCCTTCGGCGGGACGGAGGTCTGCATCGCGAGGACGAGCGGCTGCATGCAGCAGCCCAGACCCATCCCGAAGAAGACGGCGACGACGGCCGGGACCCACAGCGGCGAGTCCACGTTGAGCACGAATCCCATCGTCAGGGACGCGCCCGCGAGCAGGAGCGTACCGATTACGGGGAAGATTTTGAACGTGCCGGTCGCGGAGATGGTGCGGCCCGCGATGATCGAGGCGGTCATGATGCCGACCGTGAACGTGACCATGAGCAGGCCTGCCGCGGTCGGCGTGAGCCCCTTCACGAGCTGCAGGTACATGGGCAGCATGGCGATCGCTCCGAACATCCCGATGCCGATGATGAAGTTCAGCACGGCGGAGAGGCTGAACTGGGCGCTCTTGAAGAGGCGGAGGGGGATGAGCGCGTAGTCGCCAGCGCGCTTCTCGAGCAGGATGAACAGGGCGATGCCCACTGCGCCGATCGCGTAGCACGTGATCGACGCCGCCGAGCCCCAGCCCCACCCGCGGCCCTGCTCCGCGACGAGGAGCAACGGCACGAGGCCCACGGTGATTGCGGCCGCGCCGAGGTAGTCGATCTTCTGCCGCTCGTGGTGAGCCGGCAGGTGCAAGAACAGGAACACGGTGATGAGAGCGGCGATGCCGACGGGGACGTTGACGTAGAAGACCCAGCGCCAGCCCGTGATCCACAGGATCTGGTTCGCGCCAGCGAATGCGCCGCCCACCACAGGGCCGAGCACCGAAGAGACGCCGAACACCGACATGAAGTAGCCCTGGTACTTCGCACGGTCGGAGAGCGGAACGATGTCACCGATGATTGCGAGCGCGAGGGCCATGAGGCCGCCAGCGCCGAGGCCCTGGATGCCGCGGGCTACGGCGAGCTCGGTCATCGAGTGCACGGAGCCGGAGAAGACCGATCCGCCGAGGAAGATCACGATGGCCGCGAGGTAGAGGGGGCGGCGGCCGAAGATGTCGGAGAGCTTGCCGTAGAGAGGCGTGCTCACGGTCGAGGTGATGAGGTACGCGGTCGTGGCCCACGCCTGGAGGCTGAGGCCGTCGAGGTCGTTGGCGACCGTGTAGATCGCCGTCGAGACGATGGTCTGATCGAGGGACGCGAGGAACATGCCCAGCATGAGCCCCGTCATGACGCCGGTGATGTGGCGCTTGCTCAGGGCCCCCGGCGGTGCGGCGGACGGTGCGGTATGAGACACGGGAGGCTCCCAGAAGAGAAGGGCAGGGACGGAGGTGTGGATCGTTGCTTACCGTAACTATCTTACGGCGCAATCCATTCCCGAACCCCGGCCCTTCCCTGTCACGGCCCTTCCCTGTCACGGCCCCTCCCTGTCACGGCCCTCCCGGTCACGGCCCTTCCCTGTCACGGCCCTCCCGGTCACGGCCCTTCCCTGTCACGGCCCCTCCCGGATTGGTCTGGGTCTAGCGCGCAGCCTTCTCCGGGCGCACGAACAGCGTCTCGGCCTGCTCGAGCGACATGCCGTTGGTCTCGGGGACCTTCATGAACACGAACACGAAGGAGAGGGCGGCGAACGCCGCGTACAAGCCGTAGGTCAGTGTGAGGGACCAGGCGGCCATCGCCGGGAACGAGACCGTGATGAGGAAGTTCGCGATCCACTGGGCGGCCGCCGCGATACCGAGCCCGCGGGCGCGGATCGACGGCGGGAAGATCTCGCCGAGGAGCACCCACACGAGCGGTCCCCACGAGGCCCCGAAGCAGACAACGAAGACGTTGGCCGCGACGAGCGCGACCGGGCCCCACGCACCGGAGAGGCTCGGCTCGCCGTTGACGAGCGTCGCCGTCGAGAACGCGAGTGCCATGACGCCGAGGGAGACGGCCATGCCCACCGAGCCCACGAGCAGGATGGGCCGGCGGCCCACGCGGTCCACGAGGGCGATCGCGATGAGCGTCACGAGGATGTTCGTGATCGACGTGACCACGGAGATCGTGAGCGAATCCTCCTCGCGGAAGCCAACGGACTTCCAGAGGGTGGTCGAGTAGTAGAAGATCACGTTGATCCCCACGAACTGCTGGAACACCGAGAGCGCGATCCCGACCCACAGGACGGGCTTGAGGCCCAGGGAGCTTCCGCGCAGCGCGCCGCGGCGCTCGGCGTGGCGGTCCTCCTCGATGGCCTGGCGGATATCGCGGATCTCACGGTCGAGGTCGCCTTCGGGGGCGATGGACTCGAACACGCCCCGCGCCTTCTCCTCATCGCCGCGCAGTACGAGGAAGCGCGGGGACTCGGGCAGGACGAAGGCGATCCATCCGTAGACGACGGCGGGCACCGCGCCCGCGATGAACATCCACCGCCACGCCTCGATGCCGGCCCAGAGCGAGTGGCTCGCGCCGCCAGCGCCGTTCGCGAGGAGTGCGTCGCTGAGGAGGGCGGCGAAGATGCCGGTTGTGATCGCGAGCTGCTGGAGAGAGGCGAGGCGGCCGCGGACGTGCCGCGGCGAGATCTCGGAGATGTAGGCCGGCGCGATCACGGACGCGAGCCCGATCCCGAGGCCGCCGATGAGGCGCCACACGATGAGGTCCCCCAGGCCGATCGAGAAGCCGGTGCCGATCGCGCTGACCAGGAAAAGGAGCGCGCCGAGCTTCATGGCCGGGATGCGGCCGAACCGGTCGCCGATCGCACCGGCGAGCCACGAGCCCACCGCGCAGCCCAGCAGCGCGACGGCGACGGCGAAACCAGTCACCCCCTTGGAGAGGGCGAAGCTGCCTTGGATCGAATCGACCGCGCCGTTGACCACCGATGAGTCGAAGCCGAAGAGGAAGCCGCCGACCGCGCCGGCGACGGCGAGGCCGATCACTTTGCCATGGAGAGGGGCTTGGGCCGTCGCGACATTGGCGGCGGCCTTGTTATGGAATTCCGGCATCAGCGGCCCTGCTTTCGCATCACTCGATCGGACTGAGGCGTGCGCGCTGACCCACCAGCAGGTGCGCCGCGGCGCCGTGTCAGTCTGCCACTTACCCGCAGGGACGCAAATTCACACAGGGCCACACTCGTTCTCTCGGCCCGGCACTACTCCACAGCCCGGCCCTGTTTCGTAGCCCGGCCCTGTTTCGCAGCCCGGACCTAATTCCGCAGGCCGGCCCTGTTTCATAGCCCAGCCCTGTCCCACAGCCCGGCTCGACTCCTCTGCCCAGCTCTACTGCTCAGGCTCGAACCCGACAAGCCAGTGCAGGCCGTAGCGGTCGATCACCTGTCCGTCCCAGGCTCCCCACGGTCGCTCCTGGAAGTCGTCCACGACGCGCCCGCCATCCGAGAGCCGGGCGAACCAGGCCCGCAGCGTGCTGGGCTCGGCCGTCCCGAGGAGCGTGAGCATGAGTCCCTCGGACCGGATCCCGCCGGCCGAGCCGCCCGCGGCGTTTCCCTCAGCGTCTCCGCCGGCCGAGCCGCCCGGGGTGTTTCCCTCGGCGTCCGCGCCGTACAGCGTCACGAGGCCGGTGAGCATGCCGTGGGCGATCGCGGTGAGCGGCTCGTCGGTCCGCCCGAACTCGGCACGGGTGTGGAGCGTGAGCTCGCCGCCGAACACGTCCTGGTAGAACGTGAGCGCTTCGCGAGCCGATCCGGGGAACAGGGCGTAGGGCAGAGGCGAAGGTGACATGCGGTTGACGCTAGCCGCGCGGGGCCCGATCCGCCATCGCCTGCACGGCCGAAGGCGGCACGAGTGCCAGGCCTGCATGGCCGAAGGCGGGCAAGTGCCAGGTCCGCACGGCCGAAGGCGGCATGAGTGCCAGACCCCGCGTTGCGGGGAAGCGACTGCTTCGGCCAGCCAGCCCCTCCTCGGCTGGCTCGCCCCTGAGGTGGGGGTCGGCGTCGTCGTTCCTTCGACCCCCTGAGGCGCGCCGCCCAGAGACCCGCCGAAAAAACACAGCTGGGAGGATGCCCGCGGGCGCCCTCCCAGCTGTGTATTTGCCTTTATAGGGTGGAAGCTCTGCTACTTGACGCCGCCCGTGGTGAGCCCGCCGACGAGGAAGCGCTGGAAGATGAGGTACAGGATCACGACCGGCGCAGCGCAGACGAGCGAGGCGGCCATCATCTGTCCGTACAGGGGCACGGCCCCGCCCTCCGACGAGGCGCCGAAGATCTGGAGGACGACGGCGACGGTCTGGGTGTTGGGGCGCGTGAGGACGGAGGCGAACATGACATCGTTCCAGCCGAGGAGGAACGAGAACACCCCCGATACCACGAGACCCGGCCAGCTCAGCGGGAAGATGATTCGGAACAGGACTCCGAGCGAGGTCGCGCCGTCGATGCGGGCCGCCTCCTCGAGCTCCTTCGGCAGGCCGCGGAGGTACGTCACCATGACCCAGATCGAGAACGGCAGGGCGAACGTGAGGTACGCGAGGAACAGCCCCCACCACGTGCCGATCACCGTGATGCCCAGGTAGTTCCCCGCCGAGGCGAAGACCACGAACACGGGCAGGAGGAGAAGGCCGCCCGGGACGCTCTGGAGCCCGATCAGGCCGCGGAGGATGGTGAGACGCCCCCGGAACTCGTACCGGACGAGCACGTACGCGGTCACGATCGCGATGAGCGAGGAGATGACCGCGACGAGGCCCGCGATCATGACGCTGTTGGCGAGTCCCCGTCCGAGCGGCAGCGTGGACCAGATGCGGGAATAGTTGGCGAGTGTGAATTCGGTGGGGAAGAACGCGCCGCGAGCCACTTCGATGTCCGAGTTCATCGACGCGAACAGGATGTAGAGCAGGGGCACGGCGATCACGGTGCACAGTACGGCGAGGCCTCCCACGAGCAGGGGCGTGGGCAGGAGGCGGTTGACCTCCTCCGACTGGCTCGTCTTCCGAGGCGACTTGCCGGGGCGACTGCTCGGGGAGGCCTGGGAACGGGCTTCGCGGGTAGTTTTTTCGAGGGTGCTCATCGCTTGTCTCCCGGGTCGGTGCCGGTGTCGAGCCGGACGGCACGGAGGTAGAAGTACAGGGGCAGCGCGATCAGGACGAGGGAGAGCAGCGCCATGGCTGCACCCATCCCGAAGCGGAGGCTCGTGAAGCTCATGCTGTAGACGAGCGTCGGCAGGACCTGCACGTCCGTCGGGGCGGGGACGCCGAACAGCAGGAAGGCCAGCGAGAAGTTGTTGAGGTGGTGGAGCGTCGCGATGAGGCATGCGAGCGCGACCGGGCCTCGAAGGTACGGGAAGATGACGTACCTCAGCTTCGTCCACCACAGGGCCCCGTCGAGCGCCGCGGCCTCGTGGACCTCGGCGTCGACCGACTGAAGCCCGGCCAACGCCATGAGGTAGATGAAGGGCCACGCGGCCCAGACCTCGACGACGATGAGCACCCAGTAGCTCGCAGGGCCGTACAGCCAGTGGACCCCCGGGATGCCCATGCCCTCGAGGAACTTGTTGACGATCCCGTCTGGCTGCAGCATGGTGCGCCAGAACGTGCCGACCACGAACGAGGGGAGGACGTAGGGGATGAGGAAGAGCGAGCGGACGAGCGAGCGTCCGGCGAAACGGTTCTGCGTGGCGAGCGCCGCGTAGACGCCGATCGGCACCGTGATCAGCGTCGAGATGACCGCGAAGGAGACCGTGTTGCCGAAGGCATGCACCAGATCGGTTCCGGTGAAGGCCTCGACGAAGTTGTTGAGGCCGATGAACGGGGCACTGATCCATTTGCGGATCGTGTACTGGTCGAGCCGGAGCATCGCGATGTACACGCCGAGGGCGAGCGGCAGCACGATGATCAGGCCGATCAGCACGCCGCCCGGGGTCAGGAGCCACAGGGGCCGATTCCGCTCGCTCACGGGACGGCGCCGGCCGGCGGGAGCGCCCCCGCCGGCCGACGGGGCAGGGCTGCGCCGAACGTCGGCGCTCTTTCGTGCGGTGATGCTCACTTGCTTTGAGCCGCCCTGTCGAGGGAGGCCTGGGCGTCCTTCTGGGCCTTCGCAAGAGCGGACTGAAGGGCGCTGTCAGACACGCCGCCGCCCGAGAGCGCTTGGCGCGACTGGACCACGACGTTGGTGAGGGCGAGCTGCATGTCTCCCCAGGCGCCGGTGAACGGCGTGCTCTTCGCCTGGCTGGCCGAGGCGAGGACCGGCGCGAGCGACGGATCGGCGTCCTCGACCTTCTTCGCGGCGGCGGCGTTCGCGGGGAGGTCGCCGAACAGTTTGTTGTAGTTGATCTGCTCGTCGTCGCTCGTGAGGAGCTTGATGTACGCCGCGGCCAGGTCCTGGTTCTCGGAGTACTTCGCGATCACGAGGTTGTCGCCGGAGATGATCGAGGAAACGGGCGACCCTCCCGCGGGCATCGTGCTCTGGCCAGGAGGCACGGTCGGCATGACCGCATACTCGTACTTGCCCTTGATGGCGGAGGCGTCGAACGTCACCTTCGACGAGGCCGTGGTCATGAGCATCATCGCGGACTTACCCGAGGCGAAGTCGGCGGCGGCCTGCGTGTCGTTCCAGCCCACGGCCGCGGGGTTGACCACCTTGTCCTTGGTGAGCCAGCCGAAGTAGGTCTCGTAGGCCTTCTTGACGGTGGGATCGTCGATGCGCGCCTTGTTGCCATCGACGAGGGGATTCCCCGCCTGGTTGGCCATGGTCCACGCGAACTTCCACGGGGTGTAGTTGTCGGCGTAGCCGGTCGCAAATCCGTACACGCCGTTGCCCGTGAGCTTCTTGGCCTGCTCGAGGAGGCCGTCCCACGTGGTCGCCGGCTTGTCGATGCCGGCCTTCTTGAACAGATCCGTGTTGTAGGCGAGGACGTACGGGCGGTCCGTGAACGGCACGGCCACCTCGTCCTGGTCGTTCGGGCCCGAGATGCCGAGCGTGGCGGGCACGAAGCGGTCCCGTCCGCCCACCTTGTTCCACATCGACTTGTCGAACTTCACGAAGGCGCCGGTCGAGTAGGCGGTCGGGGTGAACGTGGTGCCCACCTGATAGACGTCCGGTCCCTGGCCGGCGACGACCGAGGTCTGGATTTTCGAGAGTTCGTCATTGGCGTTCGCGAACGTCTCGAACTTGAGGTCCGCGCCGGTCTGCTTCTTGAAGGCGTCGGCAATGTGCGCCTGCCACGAGCGGAACTGGTCGGCCTTATTCGTGTTCGCGCCGATCAGGACGTCAAGGGTCTTGCCCGATCCGTCTACCGAACCGCCGCCGTTCTCCTGGCCGCAGCCGGCCAAGCCGACGGCGCCGAGGGATACGGCGGCGGCGATGCCAAGCAGCCGCAAAGTTGCCATCTTCATGTCTAGGTTTGCTCCTCGTCGAGTCTTGTGGACCGTGGGGGTCCCGACTGCTGGTGCCGCCGGAATGTTGCCCACGCCACATTATGGCGATTGCGGCAACGCTTGCACTTTTTGCCAGAAATTGCCAAAAACATGGCAACGGGGACGTCTTGAGGCACAATCGTCGAGAGTGGAACTCTCGTTGGCGGCGTTGCCCAGGAGGCGGTTGCCGAGGATGCGGAGTTGCCGAGGAAGGAGAGTGGCACCAGTGGACGCACCAGTGGACATTGCGCAGCCGGGGATTCCCGCGTCGGGGCACTCGCCGACCCTCAAGGAAGTTGCCGCGATGAGCGGCGTCGCGGCGTCGACCGCCTCGCGCGCGCTGACCCAGCCGGGGCGGGTGAGCCGAGCGACCCTCGAGCGGGTGCGGGAGGCTGCGGAGCAGCTTGGCTATATCGCGTCAGGCCGGGCTCGCCAGCCCCAGCCCGTCCAGGCGGGCGCGGTGGCCGTCCTCGTCCCGGACATTACGAACCCCTACTTCTTCGACGTCATCCGCAGCACGCAGCATCAGCTCAAGGCCGCCGGATACCGGCAGATGCTCGTGGACACCGAGGAGGACATCGATCTCGAAGCGAGCTATCTCGACGAGTTCCGCAGCTCGGTGGTCGGTTTTGTCCTCGTCGCCGCGAGGCTCGGCGATGACCAGCTTGTCGCAGCCGCTGCCAAGACACCGCTCGTGACGATCAATCGCGACACTCCGGGCGTCCCGACGGTCGTGATCAACACGCCCGAGGGCGTGCAGCAGGCCGTCGAACATCTCTTCTCGCTTGGCCACCGCGACATCGCCTACATCGCGGGGCCGCCGACCTCGTGGTCCGACAGCCGTCGGTGGATCGTGATGCAGAGCGCGGCAGAGCAGCTCGGCATCACCGTGCGGCGGCTCGGGCCCTACCACCCGAGCCGCCGCTCGGGCCCGGCCGCCGCCGATGCGCTCCTCAACTCGGGTTCCACGGCCTGCATCGCCTTCAACGACCTTGTGGCCATCGGGATCCTGGCTCGGCTGAGCGAGCGGGGCATCGACGTCCCGGGCGAGCTCAGCGTGGTGGGCTGCGACGACATCTTCGGCGCCGACTTCTGCAATCCGCCGCTCACCACTATCACCGCCCCGATCGAACAGGCCGGGAGGGTCGCGACTGACCTCCTCATCAGCAGGCTGAGGGTCGACGCGAGTCAGAGTCGAACCCAAGTGGTGCTGCCCACGCACCTGACCATGCGGGCCTCCACGGGACCCGCCCCCAGCACTGACCCGAGGCGTTGACACGCAGTGCTGACTCCCAGCGTTGACCCGCAGCGTTGACCCCCCGGCTTCAACCCGGAGCTCTGACGCCCAGCGCCAGCCCGGAGCTCTGACTACTAGCGCCCGATCCGGTAGATGCCCGCGAGGTAGCTCGCGAGCGCGACTGCCCACAGCGCGGCCATGATCATCGAGCTGAAGTCCTCGGCGTAGTTGAGGAAGCTCCCGCCGTTGAAGCCCGCGCCGACGATCGCGAGGAACCCGACGATCGAGCTCCAGTACGCCGCGCGGCTATGGCTCCCGAACGAGAGCAGGATCGCGACGAAGGCCACGACGACGAGGAGCAGCCCGAGCCCCGCGTGCGAGGCGAGCCAGAGGCCGCCGCCCGACGACGCCCACGTGACGCTCTTGAGTACGCCGCCGAAGTATTCGGGTGGGTTCGCGCCCGGGTGGTCGTCCGGAATCTTGACGAACAGGTTGACGGCCATGCCGAGCAGGTACTGCGCGAGGAGTCCAAAGCACAGGATCAGCTCGGCGCGCCGCACGCGCGCGGCTCGCCGGTCTGGGAAGGTCGGGCGCCATGACCGGCGGCCCGGTTCCGTGGTCACGTGTCCTCCTCGCGATCTTGTGGATCGCCCCAGGAATCGGAGCGGGCTTCCTGGCTAGCCCTGGGCTGGCCTATCGTCCCGGACTGGTGCTGGGCTGCTTCCGCCAGTCTAGGATGGCGCGACAGAATCAAGCTATGTCGACAGGTCTCACAGCTTCCGTTCCGTCAGGTCCGCTCTCCTCGGTACTTTTCGCCGGGCCGCTCGAACACTTGCACACCGGAAGCAGGTGGGCGGAGGGTCCCGTCTGGGTTCCGTCCTCCCAGACCGTGCGCTGGAGCGACATCCCGAACGACCGCATCCTCGAGTTCGATCCCGCGACGGGAGAGGCCCGCCAGTATGCCACGGGGGTCGAGTTCACGAACGGACGGACGCTCGATTCCGAGGGCCGCGTGGTCCAGTGCAGCCATGGCCGGCGGCGCATCGAGCGGGACGCAGGCGGAGTGGTGACGGGCCTTGTGGATACGTTCGAGGGGCGCCGGCTCAACTCGCCCAACGACGTGGTCGTGGCGAGTGACGGCTCGATCTGGTTCACGGATCCGCCCTACGGGATCCTGCCCGGCACCGTCGAGGGGCACGAGGGTGAGCAGGAATACGGGGGCTGCTACGTGTTCCGGTTCTCGCCCTCCACCGGTGAGCTCGCGCCCGTGATCACGGACATGGTGCATCCGAACGGTCTCGCGTTCTCGCCCGACGAATCGGTCCTGTACGTCGCGGACACTGCGGGCGCGGCCTACGGGGTTCCGTTCCGCATTGCCGCGTATGACGTTGCTGCGCGCAACAGAACGGACGACGCGCGGGGCGGCACCCTGAGCGGCGGCCGCACCTTCGTCGCGTTCGACGACGACCACCCCTCCGATGGCTTCCGCGTGGACACCGAGGGCAGGGTCTGGACGTCCGCGGGCGCGTCGGTGCGGGTCTACTCGACCGAGGCCGAGCTCTTGGCCACGCTCGAGCTCCCAGAGCGGGTTGCGAACGTGTGCTTCGGCGGGCCCGACGGCGCCGACCTCTACCTCACAGCGACGACGAGCCTGTACCGGGTCCGCACCACGGCCCGGGACGCCGCCTGGCGAGGTGGGGCCGTCTGAGCCTCGCGACTCGGCTTGCGTTGTATACCCCCTAGGGGTATATTCATGGTTGCTGTCAGCGATGTAGGCGGTCCGGGTGTTCTCTACTACCGCCGATCGACCACAGCGCAACCCATCCGCTTCACCGGAAGGACGGCGCTGACCATGACCGATCACAGCCACCCTGCTCATCAAGGGGCTTCGGCGGCTCATCCAGCGGCTTCGGCACACGAAGCCGTGCATCAGGGCGCCCGGCCTCAGGATCACGGCGAGCACGACCAGCGCAGCCCGGACCAACCCACACAGCACAGCTCTGACCAGCACGGCGAGCACAACCACAGCCCGCACAACCACACCCAGCACACCCCGGGCCAGCACACCCCGGGCCAGCACACCCCGGGCCAGCACACCCCGGGCCAGCACACCCCGGGCCAGCACACCCCGGGCCAGCACACCCCGGACCAGCACAGCCAGCACGCCGGCCATAGCGTTGCCATGTTCCGCGACAGGTTCTGGCTCACGCTCGCCCTTTCCGCCGTCGTCGTGCTTTTCAGCCCGATGTTCTGGCACCTCTTCGGCGGGATGCCGCCCGAATTCCCCGGGAGCGAGTGGATTCCTCCCGTGCTGGGCACCGTGATTTTCGTCTACGGTGGCAGGCCGTTCCTCGCAGGTGGCGTCCGCGAGCTGCGCGAGCGTCAGCCCGGCATGATGCTGCTGATCGCGATGGCCATCTCGGTCGCGTTCGTCGCGTCGTGGGCCACGAGCTTGCGGATTGGGGGCTTCGACCTCGACTTCTGGTGGGAGCTTGCGCTCCTCGTCACCATCATGCTGCTGGGCCATTGGCTCGAGATGCGTGCCCTCGGCGCGACCCAGGGTGCGCTCGCCGCGCTCGCGGCCCTCCTCCCTGACGAGGCCGAGCGCATCAGCGAGTCGAGCGCGGGAGAGGCCGGCCCGGTGACCGTCCCGGTGGCCGAGCTCGTGCCGGGGGACCTGGTTCTGGTTCGGGCGGGCGGGCGGCTGCCCGCCGACGGGCGGATCGAGTCCGGTACCGCCGAGATCGACGAGTCCATGATCACGGGCGAATCGCGCCCAGTGAGTCGGGGGCCGGGGGAGTTGGTGGTCGCGGGAACTGTCGCCACGGACACGAGCCTGCGCGTGCGCGTCGAGGCCGTGGGGGAGTCGACGGCGCTCGCGGGCATCCAGCGCCTCGTGGCCGACGCGCAGGCCTCGTCGAGCCGGGCTCAAGCGCTCGCGGACCGGGCCGCGGCCTTCCTGTTCTACTTCGCGACAGCGGCAGGCGTCCTGACGTTTGCGGCGTGGATGCTCCTCGGGAGCGCGCCCGACGCCGTCACCCGCACCGTGACCGTCCTCGTCATCGCGTGCCCGCACGCCCTCGGCCTCGCGATCCCGCTCGTCGTCGCGATCTCGACCGAGCGCGCCGCGCGCGGTGGGGTCCTCGTCAAGGACCGCCTCGCGCTCGAGCGCCTGCGCACGGTCAACGCCGTGCTGTTCGACAAGACGGGGACGCTCACGCGCGGCGAGCCG
>NZ_JBKZWT010000063.1:0-15673 GCF_047759905.1 Sinomonas sp. G460-2
GGGGCTGGCCGAGCGCTCGGGGCTGGCCGAACGTACAGGATTGACCGAGTGGACCGTGGGGACCATCCCGCGGACGGCGAGCACCGTCGTCGCCGGTCATACGGTGACCGGCTACCCGGCGCTCGTCGACGAGGGCCGGGGCGCGAAGGGGCAGCAGGGCGCGCGCGGGATGGTCGGCCTCCGCGTGTTCCAGAGCGAGGACGACCAGCTGCGCGCGCACCGCGCCGGGGTCATCCGACTGCTCGCGCTGCGCATCCCGCCGCCGGACCCCTACGTGCTCGAGCACCTCAACAACCGCGAGAAGCTCACGTTCAGCCAGAACCCGCACGGGAGCGTCCCCGAGCTCATCGCGGACTGTGTCCTCGCGGCCATCGACAAGCTCGTCCCCGCCCAGCTGCCATGGGACCGGACGGCGTTCGACGCGCTCTACGACAGCGTCCGCGCCGAGCTCATCGACACGGTGTTCTCGGTGACCGCCATCGTCGAGCAGGTGCTCGCGGCGTCGCTGCGCATCGGCAAGCAGCTCAAGGGCACCACGAGCCTCGCGCTCGTGAGCGGGCTCAACGACGTCAAGGCCCAGCTCGAGCAGCTCGTCTACCCAGGCTTTGTAGCACGCACGGGCTACGCCCAGCTCGCGCATCTCCCCCGCTACCTTCGGGCGATCGAGCGGCGCCTCGAGAAGATGCCCGCCAACGTGCAGCGCGACGCGGTCGCGATGGCGAGCGTCCAGGCGCTCGAGGACGACTACGACGACGCCTCCGCGGCCCTCGCGCCGACGGGCCGGAACGCCGCGAAGCTCGAGGCCGTCCGCTGGATGATCGAGGAACTCCGCGTGAGCCTGTTCGCGGTCGAGCTCGGCACCTCGGGGAAGGTCTCGGAGAAGCGCGTGCGCCAGGCCCTCAACGAGGCGCTCGCCCCGGTCTGAGGCCGAGAACCCCCGCCGGCCGGACAACCAGCCGACCATCTGCTGCCCGTGGCCGCGTCTCCGTGGAGGATTACACACGGAGATGCGGCTGAGGGCAGCAGTCGTCAGGCGATGCGTCTCGCGGCCGTCGCAATGGCGGCCTCGACCCGACGCAGAACTTCCTCCGGCCGGTCCAAGTCGGACCACCGAAGGCGCACAAGTACCCAGCCCTGCTCCATAAGCAAAGATTCACGGCGCCTCTCGGCGAGAAGGACGTCCGCAGCCGGCCCGTGATTCCTGTACTTGCCGTCGCCATCGAACTCGATGATGACCATCAGCTCGGGCCACGCGAGGTCTGCCCTATACAGCCCAGCGGGCGTCTGGAGTTCGAGTTGGGCGACGGGCCGCTCGAACCCAAGTCGTTGCAACATGGACGGCCGAACCGACGTTCCACACCGAGCAGCCATGGAGAACGGCCGCGCTTGCCAGGCAATAGACCGCGGAACCGCCGGTGGACTCGATGTGCGCATCGAGCCGCGCGGCCTCGCGCTCCCACGGCGTGAGCGCAGCCCACCGGTGCGCCGGGATATAGGCTCCGTGACGCAGCCTCCGAACGCTGCCGCCCTCGATCGCCCGAGCCAGGAGGCGATCGTCGATGCCAGCCGTTCGCAAGGCCGCCGTCGACGCGACGTCGCGTCGAGGCCAGCGCGCGGCAAGAAGGTCCTCGGTTCGTGTCCCCATTCCCAGATCGTTGCGTCGGCGCGCCTGCGCGACAACCCAGTCGTGTCCGTATGTGGACACCTCCGCCAACCCCCGGCGTCCCGGGACTCCGTGGGATAGTCGCATCCGCTGCCCTCGACCGCATCTCCGTAGGAAATTCCACCCGGAGATGCGGTTTTGGGCAGCATATGCGGCCCCAGCGGCCGGCTGTGCCTCAGCTCGCGGGCACGAACTCCCCGTGCCCGGCATCGCGGAGCGCGTGCCGGATCTTCTCCGCGGCGGCGTCCATGGTGGCGGGGTCCGGGTTGTGCTGGGCTCGTTTGAAGTTGAACTCGGCCTCCGAGCTCGCCGGCCATACGTGCACGTGCAGGTGGTGGACCTCGAAGCCCGCGATGATGACGCCCGCCCGCTCGACGCCGAACGCCTCGACCTGGGCCTGCCCGATCTTCTGGGCCACGTCCATGACCTTCGTGAGGGTGTCGGGGCGCGCGTCGGTCCAGCGGTCCACCTCCTCGCGCGGCACCACGAGCGTGTGACCGTCAGCGAGAGGGCCGATGCTCAGGAATCCAACGACGTCCGGGTCCCTCCAGACGAAACGGCCCGGAATCTCGCCCTCGATGATCTTCGTGAAAATCGTGCTCATGCCTGCCCCTCCCCGGCGCGCGCCGAGCTGGTCCCCGCCGCGAGCGTCGCGGTGTCGAGGACGAACCGGTACTTGACGTCTCCCGCGACCATGCGGTCGTAGGCCTCGTTGAGGCCGTCGGCGGCCACGATCTCGATGTCCGAGACCACGCCGTGCTCGGCGCAGAAGTCGAGCATCTCCTGGGTCTCGGCGATCCCGCCGATGAGCGAGCCCGCGTACGTGAGCCGCCGGCGGATCAGGAGCCCCGGGTCGACGGGCGCCATGGCCCCTAAGGGGAGGCTCAGCTGGAACAGCGCACCGTCGAGCCGCAGCGTCCGCAGGTAGTCATTGACGTCGTGCGGCGCCGCGACCGTATCGATCACGAGGTCGAGCGTACGTCGCGCCGCCTCGAGCTGCTCGGGTCGGCTCGTCACGACGACGGCATCGGCCCCGAGTTCGCGCGCGGCGTCTGCCTTCGACTCCGTGCGCGTGAACACGGTGACCTCGGCGCCCATGGCCTTGGCGAGCTTGACGGCCATGTGCCCGAGCCCGCCGAGGCCCACGACGCCGACCCGTTCCCCCGGCTCCACGCCGAAGTACCGCAGCGGCGAGTAGGTAGTGATCCCCGCGCACAGAAGCGGCGCGGCGGCGGCCGCGTCGAGGGCGTCAGGGATGCGGAGCACAAACTTCTCGGTGACGACGATCCGCTGTGAGTAGCCGCCCTGGGATAACTCACCGCCGTTGCGGGGGTCCGCGACCCCATACGTGCCGACGTTGCCCCGCTCGCAGTACTGCTCGACGCCGTCGAGGCAGTTCTCGCATTCGCGGCAGGAATCGACCATGCAGCCAACGCCCACCCTGTCCCCCACGGCGAAGCCCTGCACATCATCGCCGACGCGGCGCACCCGGCCCACGATCTCGTGGCCCGGCACGAGCGGCCACGGCCGCTCGCCCCACTCCCCGCGCGTCGCATGCACGTCGGAGTGGCACAGGCCGCAGAACTCGATGTCGATCTCGACGTCGTCCGGCCTGGGCTCGCGGCGGTGGATGGTCAGCGGCACGAGCCCGCTCGTTGCGGACGTCGCCCCATACGCGGCAACGTCCACTCCCCGGTCCGGGCTAGCGGTTTCGTGGGTGGGAGCAGACGACGGCGGCTCGCCGGCATCGACGGTCAGCGTGCGCCGCACCTTGTCCGCTCCGGGCATGACGGGGCGTCCAGGACTCATATCGCCGACGCTATCCCACCGGGCTGGCCCGTCCCAGACGTTGCTGCGCCGGACGGGCCTTCACCGAACGCTCCCTCGCCGGACGCGCTCTGGCCGAACGCGCTCTGGCCGGACGCGCTCCGGCCGGAGGGCTGAGCGCCAATTGCGACCGGCCGCGCCGGGTCGCGAGACCACTGTGAGAACGAGCCCGGATAGAGCGCGGCCTCGATCCCCGCGATCGCGAGGGCGGCGACGTCGTGCGCTGCGGTCACGCCGGAACCGCAGTAGACCGCGACGGCGCGCCCGGGCTCCGCGCCGAGGTCGGCGAAGCGCCGGCGGAGCTCTTCGGCCGGAAGGAACGTCCCGTCCTCGGCGAGGTTGCCGGATGTCGGCGCGCTCACCGCGCCCGGGATGTGGCCGGCTCGAGGATCGACCGGCTCGACCTCGCCGCGATAGCGCTCGCCCGCCCGTGCGTCGAGCAGCAGGCCTGCGAACCCGGCGGCCCCGTCGGCGTCGATCGTCGCAAGCGCGCCCGAGCCGAGGTGAACGCCACCGGGCGCGGGCGCTGTCACGCCGCCCTCGAGCGGAAACCCTTGCCGCAGCCAGGCCGCGAGCCCGCCGTCGAGGATCCGGACATCGTCGAGCCCGGCGTCGCGGAGCATCCACCACGCCCTCGCCGCGGCCTGCCCGAACGAGTCGTCGTAGACCACCACGGAGTCGCCGTCGTCGATGCCCCAGCGACGCGCGGTCGCCTGGAACTGCCCGGGCGAAGGGAGCGGGTGGCGGCCCCCGGCCGCCTCCTCGGGGCTCCCCGGCGCGACCGGCACGGCGAGCTCGCGCTCGAGGTCGGCGAAGACCGCCCCGGGCACATGGCCCTCGGCGTACGCCTCGCGGCCGTTTGGCCCGCCGAGCGCCCAGCGGACGTCGAGGACGACCGTCCTTGCGCCGCCGTCGAGCCGCAGCCTCAGCTCCTCTGCGGAAATCAGAACCTGATGTGTCGTGCTCATCCCACTCCCGTCTCGAAAGCGCCCGATCCACTCCCTCACGGCGCCCGCCCCCCACCCGGTGAAGCTCCTTCCCACCCGGTGAAGAGCCCTCCCCACCCGCTGAAGCGCCCGCCCCCACACGGTGAGCGCCCGCTATCCACCCTAGTCCGCACCGGGACGCCACGCGCCCGGCCTGTGGGGCCGCCGTCGTACGCTGTCCCGATGGAAGCTCACCGCGCCGCGGACCGCACCGCCGCAACCCCGCCCCTGCCACCGCTCCGGGACCCCGACGGCTCGGCTCGCGCCTGGGCGGACGAGGCGATCCGCCGCCTCGAGGCGGACACTCGGCGCAGCGCCGACACCCACCTGCACGCGGTCCCCCTGCCCGCCACGTGGGGCGTCGACCTCTACCTCAAGGACGAGTCCACGCACCGCACCGGGAGCCTCAAGCACCGCCTCGCGCGCTCGCTCTTCCTGTTCGGACTCGTCAACGGCTGGATCCGCGAAGGTACGGTCGTCGTCGAAGCCTCGAGCGGCAGCACGGCGGTGTCCGAGGCGTATTTCGCCCGGCTCATCGGCGTTCCGTTCATCGCCGTCATGACGCGCGGGACGAGCCGGGAGAAGATCGCCCTCATCGAGCAGTACGGCGGGCGCTGCCACTTCGTGGACGCGGCGGGCGAGGTGTACGGAGAGGCCGCGCGCCTCGCCAAGGAGTGCGGCGGCCACTACCTCGATCAGTTCACCTATGCGGAACGAGCCACCGATTGGCGGGGCAACAACAACATCGCCGAGACGATCTTCGCGCAGCTCGAGGTCGAGCGGCATCCTGTTCCGCGCTGGATCGTGGTCGGCGCGGGGACCGGCGGCACGAGCACGACCATCGGCCGCTACGTTCGGTACCGCCGCTTCGCGACGCGCCTGGCGGTCGTGGACCCCGAGCGGTCCGCTTTCTACCCGAGTTGGGAGACGGGCCAAGCGGCCGACGGCGGGGCGTCCCGCATCGAGGGCATCGGCCGCCCGCGGCTCGAGCCGAGTTTCAACCCGGCGATCGTGGACCTGATGGTGCCCGTTCCCGACGGCGCGTCCGTCGCCGCCATGCGCGACTTCAAGCAGCGCTTCGGTTTCGACGCCGGCCCCTCGACGGGAACGAACCTCTGGGGCGTGTGGCAGCTCATCGCTGAGATGGTCGCGGCCGGCGAGCGCGGAAGCGTCGTCACGCTCATGTGCGACGGCGGCTCCCGCTACGCGAACTCTTACGGCAACGACGCGTGGCTCGCCGAAAACGGCCTCGACCCCGCGCCGTACGCCGGCATCCTCGAGGAGTTCTTCGCGACCGGAAGATGGCCGGAACGGGCGTAGTCTCCGGCCCAAGACCCCTCAAAGCCCCGCCAAGGACCCCACAACGTTGCGGGGTCCCGTCCC
The DNA here is from genome assembly GCF_047759905.1 of Sinomonas sp. G460-2. Lineage (NCBI taxonomy): Bacteria > Bacillati > Actinomycetota > Actinomycetes > Micrococcales > Micrococcaceae > Sinomonas > Sinomonas sp. G460-2. The sequence continues at coordinate 5,860 of NZ_JBKZWT010000063.1, forward strand.
CAGCGTTGCGGGGTCCCGTCCCCAGCGTTGCGGGGTCGCGGCCCAACAGGCTCAGAGCTCGACGGACTCCCCCGGCTCGAGGTGCGTGTACTCGGTGCCGTAGGTCTGCCCGATCCGCTTCGCGTGGCCCTCGACCAGCCCCGTCCCGAGCGAGTTGAGCAGCGCGTTGTGGATGGGGAAGGCGCGGCGTGCCCGGACGGCGATGATGAAGTCCACCACTTCGCCGATCTTGTTCCACGGCGCGTGGATCGGGACGAGCAGCGTTCCGACCTCGAGCCCGTGCGGGACCGTGAACGAGTCTCCGGGGTGGAACACCTCGCCGTCCACGAGGTAGCCGACGTTCGCGACCACGGGGACAAGCGGGTGGATGAGGGCGTGCTGGCTCCCGAAGGTCTGGATGCGGAATCCGGCCGCTTCGAACTCGGTGTTCGGCTCCGCGCGATGAACCCGCGGCGCGGCCGACGGCGCGGCCACGCGAAGCTGGACCGCCACTCCTTCGGGGGCCCACGCCTCAAGGCGCGGATTGTTCTCGAGGGCCGCCGCGGCCCGCTGGATGTCCACGTGGTCGGCATGCTCGTGCGTGACGAGGAACGCCTCGGCCCCCTCGAGCGCCTCTTCGACCTCGGAGAGGTTCCCCGGGTCGATGACGAGCACGTGGTGCGAGCCGCCGTCGGCCGCTCCCGAAGGGCCGCGCAGGGGCTTCTCGAGCCGCACGCACGCATGGGTGTACTTGGTGAGCCTCATGCGGCCAGTGTAGGCAGGCTTGCTAGGCTGGAATATCTGCGGACGTGCCGCGTTTCCCACACGGAGCACCGCAGATCGGGAGTGAATCGGGCGGCGCGGTGCCGCCCGGGTTGGAGGATGCAGTGACCGGGACGACGGCGACGGGCCGCAACCGCGAGACCGGCGGTCGCGAGCAGCGCGTCACGAAGCAGAAGGTCGCCGTGAGCGAGGCGCTCGATGACCTTGCGGACTTCGTCTCGACCCAAGAACTGCACCGGATCCTCCAGGAGCGCGGCGCCTCCGTCTCCCTCGCCACGACGTACCGGATCGTGCAGGCAATGGCAGAGGACGGGCTGCTCGACGTGCTTCGAGCGGACGACGGCGAGGCGCGCTACCGGCGCTGCGAGGCCCACGGCCATCACCATCACCTTGTGTGCCGCCGCTGCGGCAAGGCCGTCGAGATCGAGGCCCCGGCCGTCGAGGCGTGGGCGAGCCGGATCGCGGCGGAGAACGGCTACACGGAGGTTGAGCACACCGTCGAGATCTTCGGGCTGTGCCCCGAGTGCTCCGCCGCGGTCGCCGCCGAGCGCGAGGACTGAGCCACAAACTGGCGTGGGGCGGGACTGGAAGCCCCGCCCCACGTCGGTGCAGCAATTAGGGCTTGATCGCCCAGCCGCCGCCGCGGGTCGTGCAGACCCGGTCGATCCCCGTGATGGGAGTCCCGTTCACGTCGACGACGAAGCCCGGGTTGGTGGTGAAGAGGAACTGGTTGGCCGGGCCCTGGCCGCGTTCGCCCTCGTCACCCGGGTTTCCGAAGCTCACGACGCGCCCATCGGAGAGGGTTGCGAACACCGGCGCCGAGACCGAGACGTTCTTGACCGTCACGCCCGAGAGGCCCAGTGCGCCGATCACGTCGACGGAGCGGGCGAACCGATCGGTGACCGCGCTGCCCGCCACGGTGTAGGTCACGCGCTCGCCCCAGACCCAGATGAGCCCGTCCGTGCCGACGGCCGCCGTGACGTAGCCGGAGTCCGTGTAGGGGCTCGTGTGGACGGCAAGGCTCTTGGCGGTGAGCGGCGTGCCCTGCGACCCGGCCCACACCTGCTGGGCGTAGGCGGCGTTGAGCGTGGAGGTTCCCGTGAGTGACTTGAGGGACCACACCGTTCCGTCCGCCTTGCGGGCCGTAATCTGCGGGCTGTATCCCCCGGCGATTTCCACGACCCCCGTGAGCTCGCTGCCGTCCTGGAGCTTGACGGTTGTGGGAGCGGGTCCCGCGTCGACGGATTTCAGAATGTAGACCTTGCCGTCCGAGGAGAGGCCGACGGCGCCCGCGAAGTCGTTCCAGAAGTGCGCGATCTGCACGAAGGTCACGCCCGAAGGGTTCCGCACCTGGGCGGCCGTCAGATCGGTGGTGACGTAATGCGAGGTGAAGACCCGGCCCTGCGACGTGAGGATCGCGATGACCTGCGGCCCGCCCGCGAGCGAGGTCATGGTCTCCCCCGCGTTGAGGGCGATCGTGCGATTGGTCTTCGTCACCGCGGCACCCGCGAACGACACGTAGGAGAGGCCGTCCGCCGAGATCATGTAGGTGTGTTCATCCCCGACCTGGGCGACGTCCCGATAGACGCTCCACCCCTGGTCGATGACCTTCTGCGGATTTGCCGCGTACGGACGGTTGTACGGGGTCTGTGAAACCCCGGTTCCATTCATCGTCCCGTAGCCCCACACGAGCGCGTTCCCCGACAGGGGAACGGAGACCAAGGTGAGCGAAAGCGTCGTCACGCCGGACGTGAAATTCACGGCCGAGGCAGTGAGCACCGCCGAGGGCACCACGGACGAAGGCGCTTGGATGGTGCCGACGGTAAAGGCACCGGTCACCGGATCGACGGTCGCCGTGGTGGGCCCCTGGAATCCGGCGGGAAGCACGAGGGTGACGACGCTCGGGAAGGTCCCCGTAGCGCGGGTGACCTTGCCCGAGATCGTCGCATAGACCCCGCCCGCATTGGTCGTGTAGCTCGGCTGATCGAACGAGATCGAGCCCCATCCGGACGCAGCTGCCAGGGGGGCCGCGGCAACGGCGACAATGACGGGCGCCGACCAAGCACCATGCAGAACGGTGCGCCGGTGAACTGATTTGTCCTGCTGTTCCATGTCCCCAGGTATGCCTTTCGAGTGCGAACTTTCCGAAAACGGCGCAGCCTCCGGCCGCACCGCATTCACGCTATGGGCTGGTTTGTGCACCGAGACGCCGTCCCGGCTGCTTCTGGGGGGAAATCGGTGTCAAAGGACCAATCCCTCAGTGGGGAATTGGACCTCTCAGTGGCAATTTGGGGCGCCATGCGTGCGCCGCGCTCGGTTGTTCCGTGTTCTGACACAGTGGCGTCGCCCCCGCTGACACGACGAAGGCCCCTGATCCCATCGCGCTACGCGGTGAAAACAGGGGCCGTGGTCCGTGCGGCGGGGCCGCCACGAAGTGTGAACAAGAACGTGGGAATGAACAAGAACGTGTGAATGAACAAGAAGGCGGGGCCGGTGGCTGCCCGGTGTCCGGATCCCGCGGGTGGTGTGCCTTGGGCCCGTAGCCTCCGCCGTCGGGCCGGTGGACCGTCGGGTGGACTGCCAATATTTGAGCAATCTGCTCGCACTTCGCGCAACAGTCTCAAGCTAGACTGGTCGATCTGACCAGTCTTGCGCCGCCAACCCCGGGAGAAGTGATCAGATTGCAGCAGCTCGACGAGACCGACCGCCGGATCCTCCTCGCCCTCGATGAAGATCCGCGGATGCCCGTCATGGTCCTGGCCCAGCGACTCGGGCTCGCGCGAGGCACCGTGCAGTCCCGGCTCGAGCGGATGACGGCGAGCGGAGCCCTGCGACCGCACAGCAACCGGGTGGACGCGATGGCGCTCGGCCGCGGAGTCTCGGCTGAGGTCGCCGCCGAACTCGACCAGAGTCGGCTCAACGAGGCCATCGCGGCGCTGCGCGAGATCCCCGAGGTGCTCGAGTGCCTCGCCCCGGCCGGCGACACGGACCTCCTGATCCGCGTGGTCGCGACGAGCCCCGACGACCTCTACCACGTCTCGGAGGAGATCCGCCTGTGCCCCGGGATCACGCGCACCTCGACGCGCATGATCCTCCGCACGGTCATCCCTTACCGGACGACGGCGCTTCTCACGAGCGGGTGAGCGCCCTCTCGCGCGCGGCGGGCGAGATGACACGGCCGTAGCTCCCCCACCTCCGACGCGCGCCAGCGAGAGCTGCGCACACGGCGTAGATGAGGAAGGAGAGGGTCGTGACGTACGGGCTGATGGGAATCCGCCCGCCGAGCGAGAGCATGATCCCGCCGACCGTCGCGACCACGGCGAACGTGACGCTCAGAACGACCGCGAGCACGGGCGAGGCCGTGACCTTCTGGGCGGCTGCCGCGGGGGTGATGAGCAGCGCAAGCACGAGCAGCGCGCCGACCACCTGGATGGAGAGGGCCACGCTCACCCCGAGCAGGGCCATGAACAGGATCCCGAGGAACCGTACAGGGACGCCGCGCGCCTGAGCCATCTCAGGATCGACGCTCGCGAAGCCGAGCGGCCGCCACACGAGCACGAGCACGGCGATCACGGCGATGGCGGCGCTCGCGAGGACTTGGAGCTGGACGGTGTCGACGGCCACGATCTGCCCCGTGAGGAGCCCGAACTTGTTGGCGGAGCGCCCTTGGTAGAGGGAGAGGAACAGGATCCCGAGGCCGAGGCCGAACGGCATGAGCACCCCGATGATCGAGTTCTTGCTGCGGGCGCGCCCGCCCATGAAGCCGATCGTCAACGCCGCCGCGATCGAACCGACGAGCGATCCCGTCACGACGTCCGCCCCGACCAGCAGCGCGAAGGACGCCCCCGCGAACGAGAGCTCCGAGATGCCGTGCACCGCGAACGCCAGATCGCGGCGGACCACTAACGTACCCACGAGGCCTCCGAGGAGGCCCAGGACGGCGCCCGCCCACACGGAGTTCTGCACGAGCGCGAGGATCTCGCCGTAGTTGTCGAAGGAGAAGATCGAGTTCCAGATGTCGGCCGGGCTCACGCGTCCGCCTCCTCAGTTTCCTCATCGAGCTCCGAAACCGAGCGCGCATGGTGGAGGTGTGTTGTGGCGTCCGGAAGGCCGACGACGACGATCCTGCCGTTGATCTTGGAGACCTCGACGCGGCTCCCGTACAGCTCGGAGAGCACGTCCGTGCGCATGACCTCCGCAGGCGTCCCCATGCGGAACTGTCCCTCGGCGAGGTAGAGAATGCGGTCCACGTAGTCGAGGATCGGGTTGATCTCGTGGGTCACGAAGACGACGGCGGCGCCCGTCTCCGCGCGCTGGCGATCGATGAGCGCACTCACGGCCTGCTGGTGGTTGAGGTCGAGCGCGAGGAGCGGCTCGTCGCACAGCAGCACGGCCGGGTTCCCGGCGATCGCCTGCGCCACCCGGAGGCGCTGCAGTTCCCCGCCCGAGAGCTGACCCACCGGCACCTTCGCATAGTCGGAGGCCCCGACTCTTGCGAGGAGGCTCTCGATCTCGGCGTCCGCCGCTCGGTGCGAGAGCCGCACGCCCCACCGGTGGCCGTCCACGCCGAGGCCCACGAGGTCGCGGGCCCGGAGCGGGACGTCCGGCGCGAAGCTCTTCTGCTGCGGGATGTACCCGACGTCCCGGCCCGCGGCTCCGGCCTCGTGTCCGGCGATCTCAGCGCGCCCAGCAGTGAGCGGCAGCAATCCGAGGAGCACCTTGAGAAAGCTCGTCTTGCCACTCCCGTTCGGGCCGAGCACCGCAAAGAACTCTCCCGGGCGAATGTCCAGGTCGAGGCCGTCCCAGAGGGTGCGGGGTCCGAACGCGAGCGAGGCCCCCCTGAGGGCGACGGCGGGCGCGGCAAGTTCGGTGCCGATGTGCGCGGCACCCGGGCGCGTCGCCCCGCCGTCGTCTGTCATGGTTGACCAGTCTAGGCGAGCTGAACCGCTCAGCTCGCGCCTCCGAGCGCCTTCGCGAGGGCGTCGGCGTTCGAGGTCATCCACGCCACGTAGTCCGTACCCTCGGGCATGGTCTCGTAGAAGTCCACGACGGGGAGCTTCGCATCCTCGGCGAACTTCTTGAGCGCCACGATCTGCTGCGTCTCCGTCTGGGGGTTGAACGCGAGAAGCTTGACGTCGTGTCCCGTGAGGAGGTCCTGCATGCCCTTGAGCGCGGCGGGCGGGACGTCGTTGCCGGCCTCGGACGCGGCACTGAATTCCTCGGGCGTCTTGTTCTCGAGCCCGGCGGCTTCGAGCAGGTAGAGCGGCACGGGCTCGGTGATCGCGACGCCCTCGCCGTGGTGCACGGACTTGATCGCATCCAGCTTGGACGTGATGCCCGCGAGCTTGCCCTCCCACTGCGCCGCTCGGTCCTTGAAGCTCTGGGCGTCCGCGGCGTCGAGCTTCCCGAGGCGATCGGCGATCGCGTCCGCGACCTTCTTCATGGCGGCCTGGCTGTACCAGATGTGCTCGTTGAAGTCGGGAGCCGGCGAGGTGCTCGAGCCCGAGCGGAGGCCCGAGGCGTCAACCGCGTTGAGGATGCCATCGCCCGAAAGCTTGGCCTCGTTCGCGAGCTTCGTCGTGAAGTCGTCGTAGCCCGAGCCGTTGAGGACCACGAGCTTCGCCTTGGACACGGCCACGCGGTCCTGGCTCGTCGCCTCGTACGAATGCGGATCCTGGCTGGACTTGGAGACGAGCGAGGTCACGGAGACCTTGTCTCCGCCGATCTGCTTGACGATATCGCCGTACACGTTCGTCGAGGTCACTACCGCGATCGGCGCGGAGGAGGCAGCAGAACTCGAATTCGGGCTCGCGGCGGACTGCGCGCCGCACGCGCTGAGCGCGAGCGCGCCAACCGCGAGGGAGCTGGCGAGGACGAGCCTCCGGGAGGCGGGGCGGGCGGAAGAGAGCACGAGGATCCTCAGTTCACGTCGAACGGCGGGGGACGGCCCGAAGGCACTAATGCGAATGCATCACATTCACAACACGTCCACTGTAACCCTTCTTGGGAATAATTCCCATTTAGGTCTCGCCAGCGCCGGCTCAGGCCTCCGCGCCCTCCCCGAGCCTCCGAACTCGGCGCGCCTGCGCCTGCGTCGCGTCGCGGATCTCGCCCACGAGCTGCTCGATGACGTCCTCGAGGAACAGCACGCCGCGCGTTCCGCTCTCCGGCCCCATGACTCGGGCCACATGCAGGCCGCTCTTCTGCATGTCGGTGAGCGCGTCCTCGACCGTCGCGTTGACCGCGATGTTCGCGAGCGAGCGCACCCGCGCCTCCCCGATAGGCAGCTCACGCGCGGCATCGGGGATCGCCAGGACGTCCTTGATGTGCAGATAGCCCGCAAGGTCGCCGTCCTCGTCCACCATCGGGAAGCGCGAGAATCCCGTCTTCGCGACGGCTTTCTCGAACGCCGTCGGAGTCGCGGTCGTCGGGAGCGCCACGAGCTCGCCGAGCGGAACCATGATCGACTCGACGGTCTGGTCGGAGAACTCGAGCGCGCCCGAGAGGAGGCCGGACTCGTCGTCGACAAGGCCCGAGCGCGTGGAGAGCTCGACGATCGACTGGACCTCCTCGAGCGTGAACGACGACGACACCTCGTCCTTGGGCTCGACCCGGAGGAGGCGCAGCACGCCGTTCGCGGCCCAGTTGAGCGCGAGGATGATGGGCCGGACCACCTTCGAGACAGCCACGAGCGCGGGCGCGAGGATGATCGCAGCGCGGTCGGCGACGGAGACGGAGATGTTCTTGGGCACCATCTCGCCAAAGGTCACGTGCAGGAACGTCACGAGGGCGAGGGCGACGACGAAGGCAATCGTGTCCGCGATCTCCACCGGCAGGTGGAGAGCTGCGAGCGGCACCCCGATCAGATCGTGAATGGCGGGCTCGGCGACCTGGAGCAGCAGGAGCGAGCACACGGTGATGCCGAGCTGCGCGCACGCAAGCATGAGCGAGACGTGCTCCATGGCCCGGAGCGTCGTCGCCGCGCGGCCCGACCCCGCGTCCGCAAGCGGCTCGATCTGGCTGCGGCGCGCGGACATGATGGCGAACTCGGCGCCGACGAAGAACGCGTTGCCGAGCAGCAGGACGACAAGCCAGATGATGCCACCCCAATCGCCCATCACGCGTCAGCCCCTTGCGCCGGCTCGGTCGCTGGCCGGGCGGGCGCGAACCGGAGGCGGTCTACGCGCCGGCCGTCCATCCGGGTCACCTCGAGCGCCCCACCATCGACGCCGATCGTGTCGCCCTGGAGGGGAACCCGGCCCAGAACGGTCATGACGTAGCCGCCCACGGTCTCGTAGGCGGGGTTGTCCTCGACCACGAGGCCCGGGACATGCTCGGACACCTCGTCGGGGCGCATGAGCCCCGGGAAGTACCAGTCCCCCGACGCGCTCTGGAGAACGCCGGGGACGAGGCGGTCATGTTCGTCCGCGACCTCGCCGACGATCTCTTCGACAAGGTCCTCGAGCGTCACGACGCCCGCCGTGCCCCCGTACTCGTCCAGCACGATCGCGAGCTGGAGGTTGCCGTCGCGCAGCTGCGAGATGAGCGCGTCGAGGTGGATCGTCTCCGGGACGCGAAGCACGTCAGTCATGATGGCGCCTGCCTCGACCTTCGCGCGCTTCTTGGCCGGAACCGCGACCGCCTTCTTGACGTGGACGAGCCCCCGAACGTCGTCCGGCGACTCCCCGATCACGGGGAAGCGCGAGTGGCCCGTGGCCCGCGCCGCGGCGATGACGGCATTGACCGACGCCGTCGCCTCGACCGTCGTGACCCGCATGCGGGGCGTCATGACATCCGCCGCCGTGCGTTCCGCGAAGCTCAGCGTCCGCGAGACGAACCGAGCCGTGCCCTCGTCGAGCGTCCCGAGTTCGGCCGAGCGGCGCACGAGCGAGGCGAGCTCGGCCGGGGAGCGGGCCCCCGAGATCTCCTCCTGGGCCTCGATCCCCATGCGATGGAGGACCGTGTTGGCGAAGCCGTTGAGCACGACGATCGCCGGCTTGAACAGGGCCGTGAAGACGAGCTGGGGGCGGGCGACGGCGCGCCCCACTGAGAGCGCGCGGGCGATCGCCAGATTCTTGGGGACCAGCTCACCGAGAAGCATCGAGCCGAGCGTCGCGATCGCCATCGCGACGACGAGTGACACCGCGTGCGCGCCGGGCAGCCCGAGCGCCGAGAGCGGCGTCTCGAGGAGCTTTCCGACCGACGGCTCGATGACGAACCCCGTGAGGAGCGTGGTCAGTGTGATGCCGAGTTGGCAGCTCGAGAGTTGGGTCGAGAGCGACGTGAGGCACTGCATGAGCGACTTGGCGCCCTTCTCCCCGCGCTCGATGCTGCGCTGGACCGTCGCGCGGTCCAAGGCCACGAGGGAGAATTCCACCGCGACGAAGAACCCCGTGCCGAACACGAGCAGGATCCCCGCCGCGAGAAGTAACCACTCCATTTAGAGGTGCACCGCCATGACACACGGCGGGAGCTGGCTAATGCGCCGCTCATTTCGACGGAGTGTAGAAATTAGGGAAGAACTAACGAAACTGGATCGGTGTGGGTCATCGTCCATAGCCCTTTCAGCTTATCAGCCGCGCCGCACCGTCACGCGGCGGACAACGGGGTGTGACACTGGCCACGGATTGCCCGTTTGCCCAGCACAATCACTAGACTGGTCCAGAGTGTGAGCGCAACGGTTGGACCCCAGCGTTCACGGTGGCAGGCGGCTCCTGTCCCGACATCGAACCGCCTGCCGGGCCCTGGTCCGGTGGTTGGCCTGCAATGACCTCCCTGCGGGCCAAATAGATCGATGGAAGAGGCGTATTTCCAGTGCCAGAACTGCCAACCCACCGCTTGCCTGAAGAATTCGGCGGCAACGAGTGGCTCGTCGATGAGCTCTACGAGCAGTATCAGCAGAACAAGAACTCGGTCGACTCGAAGTGGTGGCCGCTGTTCGAATCCTTCGAGTCCGATGCCGCGGGCAGCGCCGCTGTGGTCAACGGGTCCGCGAAGGCACAGGCCGTGGAGACTATTGCGCGGCCCTCGGCAGCCCCCGCCGCGGCACCCG
>NZ_JBKZWT010000064.1:0-15503 GCF_047759905.1 Sinomonas sp. G460-2
CATTCGCGAACGAGCGTTTCGGCCGCAATCTCGGACCCGTCCGGGACGGACGCAAGGCGCCCGCGCCCCTTCCGCAGCACAAGCCGCGCACGCGCGCGGAGATGAACGACGACGGCGTGCGCCTCCAGAAGGTCATGGCCAATGCGGGCGTCGCATCGCGTCGCGTGTGCGAGGAGCTCATCGAGCAGGGCCGCGTCGAGGTCAACGGACAGATCGTGACCGAGCTCGGCACCCGGGTGAACCCTGAGACCGATGCCATCCACGTCGACGGCGTGCGCATCCAGACCAACGAGCACCTCGTCTACATGGCCTTCAACAAGCCGCGCGGCGTCGTCTCCACGATGGACGATCCCGAGGGCCGGCCGTGCATCTCGGACTACCTGCGGCCCGGCACGCCGGAGCGGCTCTTCCACGTGGGGCGCCTCGACACCAACACCGAGGGGCTCCTCCTCCTGACCAACGACGGCGAGCTCGCCAACCGGCTCTCGCACCCCTCATACGAGGTGCCGAAGACGTACGTCGTCCAGGTGCGCGGCCCCATGCCGCACGGCGTCGGCGCCCAGCTGCGGCGCGGCATCGAGCTCGAGGACGGGCTCGCGAAGGTCGATTCGTTCAAGCTCGTCGACTCGACGCCGGGCTTCGTGCTCGTCGAGGTCGTGCTCCACTCGGGCAAGAACCGGATCGTTCGCCGCATGTTCGACGCCATCGGCTTCCCCGTGCAGCGGCTCGTCCGCGCGAAGATCGGCCCGATCGGCCTGGGCGACCAGAAGCAGGGCACCATCCGGAAGCTCGGCAAGCAGGAAGTCGGCCACCTCATGGCCGCGGTTGGCCTGTAGGTCGGACCAGCATGGCTTCCACGCATCTCACCGGGCCGGTCGTGGTGATCGGCACGGGGTTGCTCGGCGCGAGCATCGGGCTCGGCCTTGAGCATCGCGGCGTGCCGGTCTTCCTCGAGGACACGTCGCCCACGAATCAGGCGGTCGCGGTCGACATCGGGGCCGGACGGCCGGTCGCGGAGCTTGAGGCCGATTCGGGGGTCCAGCCCCAGCTCGTCGTCGTCGCCGCTCCGCCCGACGTGACGGCCGGCGTCGTCGAGCGCTCGCTCGAGCGGTGGCCGCGCGCCGTCGTCGTCGATATCGCGAGCGTCAAGGCGGGCATCCTCGCGGAGCTGCGCGGCCGCAGCGTCGACCTGTCCCGGTACGTGGGCACGCACCCCATGGCCGGGCGGGAGAAGTCGGGGCCCGTCGCCGCGCGCGGCGAGCTCTTCACGTCGATGCCGTGGGTCGTGTGCGCGCACGCGGACTCGACCCACGACGCCGTCCGGCTCGCCAAGGCGCTCGGCGCCGACCTGGGCGCGCTCGTCCTCGAGTTCGACGCGGACGAGCACGACGAAGCCGTGGCTCTCGTGAGTCACCTTCCACAGGTCATGTCCTCCCTGCTCGCGAGCCGTCTGCTCGGCACCGACCTCCGGCTCCTTTCGCTCGCGGGCAACGGCCTGCGGGACACGACGCGCATCGCGGCGAGCGATCCCGGGCTGTGGGTGCAGATCCTCGGAGCCAACGCGGACAAGCTCGTGAAGCACCTGTACGGTGTGCGAGAGGACGTTGAGCGGCTCATCGGAACGCTCGAGGCACCGGCCGCGCCGGGCGCGCGGCTGGACCTTGCGCAGCTCATGACCGAGGGCAACGCCGGACAGGCCCGCATCCCGGGCAAGCACGGCGGCCCGCCCCAGGCGTTCGCGTGGCTCACGGTCCTCGTCGACGACAGGCCCGGGCAGATCGCCAAGCTGCTCACCGAAATCGGCGAGATCGGGGTCAACCTCGAGGATCTGCGCCTCGACCACTCGTCGGGACGCAACGTGGGCATGGTGGAGATCTCCGTGCTCCCGAGCAAGCACGATGAACTGATAGCGGAACTGGAGGAGCGGGGATGGCGGGTGCTGCAGTGACTGAATTCGAGGCCTCGGGGGAAGCGGGCTCGGAAACCAGTGCGGAGCTCAGCTCGGAAATCAGCGCGGCGAGCACGGCGCGGGGCACGAGCGTGCGGTACACGCCGAGGAGCGAGCCGGTTCGAGTCGGCCGTCCGCTCGTCGTCGCGATCGACGGCCCCTCCGGGTCCGGCAAGTCGAGCGTCTCGAAGGAGGTGTCGCGGCGCCTCCGCCTCGCGTACCTCGACACGGGCGCGATGTACCGGGCCGTCACCTGGGACTGCCTCGAGCGCGAGCTCGACCTCACGGACAGCGCGCTCGTCGAGGCCTCGGCCCGTGCTCTCGACCTCGAGCTCAGCACGAGCGCGGACCGCGAGTATGTCTCGGTGCGCGGCCACGACGTGACCGAGGCGATCCGCGAGCCGCGGATTTCCTCCTCCGTGAGCGCCGTCGCAACCAACCTCGGCGTCCGCGACGAGCTCATCCGCCGCCAGCGCGCGCTCATCGCGGCGCACGGTCGCCGCATGGTCGTCGAGGGCCGCGACATCACGACCGTGGTGGCGCGCGACGCCGAAGTCCGGCTCCTGCTCACGGCCTCCGAGGAGGCCCGCCTGCGCCGCAGGGGGCTCCAGCTCGGCGGGACGCAGAGCGCCGAGGCGCTCGTGCAGCAGGTCGTCGAGCGCGACCGCCGCGACTCCACGGTCGCGAGCTTCACGCAGGCCGCGGACGGCGTCTACACCGTTGATTCATCAGACCTCGACTTCGAGGAGACCGTGACCGCGGTCCTCGATGTCGTCCTGGCCGCCGTGGGCGGCCACCCGGCCGGTGCTTGATTCGGCCACCCCAGACAACCACTGCTCCGAAACCGTCGTTTTGAGCCGTCAAAACGACAGTTGCGGAGCAATCGATGAAGGAGAACCAGCATGAGCGACGCCCCGGGCGATATCGCCGCTGACGAGTACGAGCCCGAGGGCACCGACGAGATCGCCGAGCACCTTGCGGCGATGGACGACGACGAGGCGGAGCAGCGTGCCGCGGCCCTCCGCGCGGGACTCGAGGATTACGAGCTCGACGACGAGGATGCGCGCCTCCTCGCGGGCGTGGGGGAGGACTGGGACCCGGACGCGCCTACGCGCATGGACCCGGTCCTCGCGATCATCGGCCGCCCGAACGTGGGCAAGTCGACGCTCGTGAACCGCATCCTTGGCCGCCGCGAGGCGGTCGTCGAGGACGTGCCCGGAGTGACGCGCGACCGCGTCTCCTACCCGGCCGAGTGGAACAACCGCCGGTTCACGCTCGTGGACACGGGCGGATGGGAGCACGACGCGAAGGGCATCCATGCGTCCGTCGCCGAGCAGGCCGAGATCGCCGTGAGCATGGCGGATGCTGTGCTGTTCGTCGTCGACTCGACGGTCGGCGCGACGGCCACGGACGAGGCCGTGATGCGCATGCTGCGCAAGTCGAAGAAGCCCGTCCTTCTCGTCGCGAACAAGGTCGACGACTTCGCCCAGGAGTCCGACGCCTCGGTCCTGTGGGGCCTCGGTTTCGGCCAGCCCTACGCGGTGTCCGCGGTGCATGGGCGCGGCGTCGCCGATCTGCTCGACGCCGTGATCGAGGTGCTGCCGGAGTTCTCCGCGATCGCCGGGATCGAGCGTTCTGGCGGCCCTCGCCGCGTTGCGCTCATCGGGCGGCCGAACGTGGGCAAGTCCTCGCTCCTGAACAAGCTCGCGGGCTCCGAACGCGTCGTCGTGAACGAGATCGCGGGCACCACGCGGGATCCCGTGGACGAGTACATCGAGCTCGGCGGGCGCACGTGGCGCTTCGTCGACACCGCGGGCATCCGCCGCCGCCAGCACATGGCCAAGGGCGCAGAATACTACGCCTCCCTCCGCACGCAGGCCGCGCTCGAGAAGGCGGAGGTCGCCGTCGTCCTTCTTGGCGCGGACGAGGTGCTCGCTGAGCAGGACGTGCGCATCATCAACCTCGCGATCGAATCGGGCCGCGCGCTCGTCATCGCGTTCAACAAGTGGGACCTCATGGATGAGGAGCGCCGCCGCTGGCTCGAGCGCGAGATCGAGAAGGACCTCGCGCACGTCGAGTGGGCGCCCCGCGTCAACCTGTCCGCGAAGACGGGCTGGCACCGCGACCGGCTCGTCCCCGCGCTCGACAAGGCCCTCGCCGGGTGGGACACCCGCATCCCCACGGGCCGCCTCAACGCGTTCCTCGGCGAGCTCGTGGCCGCGCATCCGCACCCGGTGCGTGGAGGCAAGCAGCCGCGCATCCTGTTCGGCACGCAGGCGCAGAGCCGCCCGCCGAAGTTCGTTCTCTTCACCACCGGCTTCCTGGACCCCGGCTACCGCCGATTCATCATGCGGCGCCTCCGCGAGACGTTCGGCTTCGAGGGCACGCCGATCGAGATCGGCATGCGCGTGCGCGAGAAGCGCTCGCGGAAGAAGTAGCCGGCCCTTTCGGGACGTTCGACGGCGGCCCGGTCACCTCTCGCTGGGAGGTGACCGGGCCGCCGTCGTCTGTCTTTTGGGTTCTTAGAGCTCCGCCGCCGCGGGCTGGTTGCGGAAGTGCCCGATCGCGATGAACAGCGCACCGGCCACCGCCCACCCGCCGAGCACGAGCCACGGGAACATCGTGTCCGCCGACGGGAAGTAGGAGAGCTCGCGCAGGAGCGTGCCGGACGCGCCGGGGACGAACCACTGGCCCACATCGCCCCACGGCGCGGGGAGGAACTCCTTGGGCTGCGTGAGCGAGGACAGCGGGTTGCCGATGAACATCGTGATGACGGCGCCGACCGCGATGCCCGCGCGGCCGATGAGCGCGTTGAGCCCCGCGATGACCGCCGCCGTCGCGGCGATGCCTAGACCGATCGCGCCCGCGTTGATCCAGTAGCTCGACTGGAGGATGTGAAACCAGCCCTGGAGGATGCCGGCGAGGCCGAGCCCGCCCGCGGCGCCGTACGCCACGACCGCGACGAGGCGGCGCCACGTGCCGGAGACGAGCAGGGAGATGAGCACGCCGCCGAGGATCCCGCCGATCACGAGCGGGAGGCCCGCGACGGCGAGGCCAGAGCCGCGCGGGTCGTCGGAGGAGAGCGGCACGACGTCCGTGACCTTGACCGTCGGCGTCGCGGCGTTCTGCTGGGCGCCCGCGGCCGGCGCCGTGCTCTGGGTGGAACCGGCTTGCGGCGCCTGAGCGCGCTGCTGCGCCTGCTGTAGTGCTTGCTTGAGCTGGGCGATGACCTGATCCTGGATCTGCTGCTGCATCTGGGCGCCCAGCTGCGTGAGCGCCTGCGACGCGACGGGGCTCGCGGCGCTCGCCACGAGGATCTCGGGCGACGAGCCGAGCACGATCGCGCCATAGACCTCCCGGCGCTGGATCTGGCCGATCGCGTCGTCGCGGCTCGACGCCGTGCGGAGGTCGAGCGCGCCCGCCGGGGCCTTCGACGCAACCTGGGAGATCTGGTCCGCGCTTCCGACGGCGGCGATCGGCAGGTTCTGGACCTTCGCGGTGACGCTGGGCCACGCGAAGGCGATGAGCACCACGCAGACGATGGCGGCCGCCAGCACCGCGGCGCCGAGTGCGGCGGGCCAGGGCGTGTGGCGGCCGGTGCGGGTCTCTGCGCGGTGGGTCGTGTGCTCTGGGGCGTGGACGACGGTCTCGGCTGACATGGCCGGTCCTCTCGAGTGATGGTTGCAAGAAAACGAATGCTCATTCACTATTGTGCTCCGGGGAGATACGCTGTCAAGAACGAGCATTCGTTTTTCTGGGTGAGGTGGGTCATGCCGAAGGTCAGTGAGGAGCATCGGGAGGCCATGCGGCGGCGCATCCTGGATGCCGCGCTCACATGCGTGGCGCGCAAGGGCTTCGCTGCGGCGTCGATGGCGGACATCGTCGCGGAGGCGGGGCTCTCGGCCGGTGCTGTGTACCTGTACTACAAGGGCAAGGAGCAGCTCACGGTCGACGTCGGCCGGCGGGTTCTCGAGGACCGGCTCGCCATCCTTGAGGTGCTCGGGCGGGCCCGGCCCGTCCCGCCGCCTTCCGAGGTCATCATCGACATGATGGCTGGGCTGCCCCAGACCCAGTTCTTCCCCGGCATCGCGCTGCAGGTGTGGGGGGAGGCCGTGCATCACGACGAGCTCGCTCTCGTTGCCCGGCAGATCATCGGCGAGGTCACGGCCGGGATCGCGGCCTATCTGCAGGGATGGCTCGAATCGGCTCGCGGCCTCTCCTCCGACGCCGCCGCGGGGGAGGCGGCGCGGATCGCCCCCGCCGTCGTGGGCCTCGTGCAGGGGTACATCGTGCAGGTCGCGTTCGCTGGTGGGGACATCGCGGAGCGGTATCTTGAGTCCGCCCGCGGGGTGCTCGAGAGGCTCTGATCGGGGCCCGCCGGGAGGCCTGTCGATTCGCGATCGTGGGGCCACTCGTATATGCTGGAGCGGTTGCTTGAACGGGCGCCACAAGCGAGAACGGGCAGGCATTTCGGGCTGTAGCGCAGCTTGGTAGCGCACTTGACTGGGGGTCAAGGGGTCGCAGGTTCAAATCCTGTCAGCCCGACCACGAAGCCGCGGAGACCCAAGGGTTCCCGCGGCTTCTGCGTAGGCGAGATTTGAACCGGCCATCAAAAACCCATCAAAAACCCCTCCTGCAGGGTGCCCTCGCGGCCACGGAATTCGGCTCGACGGCGTTCCTTCCGGACACTCACGGTCGGCCCGGGACGCCCGGCGCACCTGCCGGGCATGACCACTCCAGCACCCGTCCCGCCGCCCCAGACCGGCCTGCCGCCGCTGCTCGACATCCGCGAGCTCTCGGCCTACCTCGGCGTCCCGGTCTCGACGGTCTACGACTGGCGCGCCCGTGGCCTCGGGCCGCGCGCATACCGGTTCGGCAAGCACCTCAAGTTCGCCGTGGACGACGTGACCGCCTGGATCGAGGCGCAGCGCGACCCAACGCCGTCGTCGCCGCGGCAGCCGTCGGATCGGCGGTGACCCGGTGAGCCGCCCCCGCGTGACGATCGGCACCTACGGCGAGATCACCACCCGCCGCCGCCCGAGCGGCCTGGTCGAGGCCCGCACCCGCTACCGGGACTGGGACGGCGTCGCGCGGCTCGTGCAGGCCAGCGCCGAAAGCGCGGCTGCCGCGACCCGGGCGCTGAAGGCCAAATGCGCCGAGCGCAACCTGCTCGCCCCGACAACCGGGACGCTGGGGCCCGAAAGCCCGTTCCCCGACCTGGTCGAGTACTGGCTCGAGGACATCGACCTGGAGGGCCGGCTCGCGACCGCGACGCGGCAGCTCTACGAGCGCGATATGCGCACCCTTGTGCTCCCCGCCTTCGCCGGGCTCACCCTGCGCGAGATCGGCGTCGCCCGCTGCGACCAGTTCCTCAAGCAGCTCGCCAAGCAGTCCTATGCCAAGGCCAAGCACGCCCGCGTCGTGCTGCGGCTCGCCCTGGCCCTGGCCGTCCGCCACGAGGTGCTGCCGCGCAACCCAGTCGACCACGTCTCCCGCCTGCACCGCCCCGCCAAGACCCCGGATGCGCTCACCCCGGCGGAGGTCAACGCGATCCGGGCCGCGGTCGCGTTCTGGGAGGCCGGCCTGTCGTCGTCGGGGCCCAGGCCCGACGGGCAGCTGGGCGCGATCGTGGAGGTCATGCTCGGCACCTCCGCCCGGATCGGGGAGGTCCTTGCGATCCGCCGCCGCGACATCGGCATCGCCAGTTCCCCGCCCTCGATCCGGATCGCCGGGACCATCGTCAGCCACCGGGGCGAGCCGACCGTGCGGCAGGACCACCCCAAGACGACGAAATCGTGCCGGACGATGGCGGTCCCGTCGTTCACCGCCGAGGCCGTGCGGCGCCGGCTGGCGAGGCTGGAGGACCCGTCGCTGGATGCGCTGCTGTTCTGCAGCCGGGAGGGAACCCCGCTGACGACGAACAACGTCCGCCGCCAGCTCCGCCATGTGATGGACCTGGCCGGGATCACCGGAGTCACCCCGCACCTGTTCCGCCGGACCGTGGCGACCGCGATCAGCGCCGAGGCCGGGGTCGACCTCGCGGCCGAGCTGCTCGGCCACACGGACCCGAAGATCACGATCCAGCACTACATCCGCCGCAACGAGATGGTGAACCCGGCCACCGCCGAGATGCTCGAGCGCGCATTCGCGAAAGACGAGGCGTGATCTTCCCTGGCAGCGTGCCTATGCGCGACACTGGGCTGGGCGGAACGCAACGGGACGAGAACGGTGCCGAACGGAAAGCTCTGATCGTATCGGCTGCATGAGGGGGACTCGTGGGGACTGAAGACGCTGTGCGCAGCAGTGCCACGGTCTCCCTCGTGATGGCGGCCGACGGTGCCGCCACGGTGGCGGCACCGTGCGACCTGGGCTTATGCCCGCCTACGGTCAACCAGGTCGCCAGCCGTCGCGGGGTTGGCGAGCTCGCCCGAGGTCAGCACCGACGCCGGGACGGTCGTCGCCCCCGCTACGGGCGTCCGTGCAGGATGGCGGCGCTTGAGACCTTCCTGCCCGGCGCGGACGCGGACGAGCGCCTTGGCGGCGAGATGTTCCAGACCGGTTGCGGGTCTGCGCCTCGGATGTCCGCAGCCGGGTCCGACCTGTGCACCTGACGGTGGGGCCACGGTGGCCCCACCGTCTGACCTGGGCAATCTCCGGTGCCGATCAACTCGGGTGCCTCCTGACGTCGCACGGCGTCCCCGGCGAGCAGGGGCGTCGTCCACGAGCTCGCTTGGCGGTTCGCCGATGATCTGCCGCGGCAGAACGACCCTTTCCGCGGCAGTCTCCCTCAGTCCTGGTTCGGGGTTGCCGAGCATTACACACGGCATGGCGGGCCACGACGTGCCGCGGATGTCCGATAGCGTGCGGGCCTGGAATCCGCGGCGCAGGGCCTCGAACGTCGAGGCCCTAGAGGAGGCCTCAATGAGCCTGACGCAGGTGTGCTTGACCCCAGTACGCCCTCTCGCCGGATGCCATCCCAGCAGGGCGAACCCGTACCAGTTCTTCCGTTCGCGGCCTATTGTGTTTCTCAAAGGCGCCACCTCCCAGCAGCTAGGTGCACACGCGCTCCCCGGCATCGAGGTTGGTGCGGTGCCGGGACCAGATGGGCTCAGCCCATCTGGTCCAAACCTGGACGATTCGCCTGCGGACGGCGCCCGTGGCCGCCGAACGCCAAAACTAAAGAAGCTGAAGCGCGCGGCCGCTCACCCTTGACCGGGAGGGTGAACTGGCGGGGCACGACGGCCATCGATGAACGAGAGCCGATGATGAAGGGCCGGCTCGATTCCGTGGGCGTCATCGCGGCGCTTTCCTTGGCCGCGCAACGAGCTGCAGCCGCTCGTGACCCGTTCGACGGGCACCCTTGGGCGTGGGCGCAGCCCGCCGAGGTGCTGCCTGACAGCCGCGACCAGTCGGCACCGCGCACTCCTACGGCCAGGTGAGGGCGAGTTGGGCAGCCGAGCCACAGCACCGTGCGCAACAAGAAAGGGACATGCTCATCACCACGCCGAGAGCTTCCTTCACCCGCCGCGTCCGTTGTGCATGGCAGAGTGAGATGAGCGCAGGAGAGCGCCCGGCACCGGGCTCATGGCGCCGGTCAAACTGGATTCGAACGAAGAGGAACTAGACGTGTCAAGCTCCGCCGTCGCTCCGGCACTCCCCGAACCGGGCCAGGTCGTCGAGGTCAGGGGCTCGACGTGGGCCGTCTCAAACGTCCAGGTTCAGGGTCTGCCACGAAGCCCGGCTGATGAGTCGGTCGCGCAGCTCAGCCACGTCGTCGACCTTCAGTCGCTTGACGAGGTCAGCCTCGGCGCCCAGCTCAGCGTGGTGTGGGAACTCGAAGTCGGCCATGCTGTCACCCCGGCGCAGGGCCTGCCGGATCTGATCCTCGCCGATGGCTTCGACGAGCCGGAGACGCTGGCCGGGTTCATCGACGCGATGCGTTGGGGTGCCGTGACAAGTGCCGACCCGAACCGCCTTCAGGCGCCGTTCTGGTCGGGCGTCAACGTCGAGGCCTACCAGCTTGAGCCGCTGCGGCGCGCCCTCGGCGCGACGAGGGCGAACCTGCTGCTCGCGGACGACGTGGGCCTTGGCAAGACGATCGAGGCAGGCCTGGTCATCCAGGAGTTGTTCCTGCGGCACCGGGCGCGGACTGCGGTGATCGTGTGCCCGCCGAGCCTGTCGCTGAAGTGGCAGGACGAGATGCGTGAGAAGTTCGGTCTGGAGTTCACCATCGTCAACTCCGAGTTGATGGCCCAAGTACGCCGCACCCACGGTTTGCAGGCCAACCCGTTCCAGATCTTCCCGCGCGTGATCGTGAGCATGGCGTGGCTTCCACAGCTGCGCGCCCAGCGGTTGCTGCGAGATGTCTACGCCCAGGCGTCGAACCCGAAGACTGGCAGTCGCTACGCGTTCGACATCCTCGTGGTCGATGAGGCGCACCACGTCGCCCCGTCGAGCCCGTCCACCGTCACCGGTGTGCGCGGTTATGCGATCGACACCCGGCGCACCGTCGCAGTGCGGCAACTCGCCGACAAGTGTGAGCACCGGATGTTCCTCAGCGCGACTCCGCACAACGGGCACCCCGAGTCGTTCACCGCGCTGATGGAGATGATCGACCCGCGCCGTTTCGCGCGAGGGGCGAACCTCGACTCGAGAGCGCTGAAGGACGTCACGGTCCGGCGATTGAAGGCTGACTTGACGGACAAGGGCTTCAAGAAGCGCACGG
The DNA here is from genome assembly GCF_047759905.1 of Sinomonas sp. G460-2. Lineage (NCBI taxonomy): Bacteria > Bacillati > Actinomycetota > Actinomycetes > Micrococcales > Micrococcaceae > Sinomonas > Sinomonas sp. G460-2. The sequence continues at coordinate 10,674 of NZ_JBKZWT010000064.1, forward strand.
TCAACACGATCGTGTTCGAACCGGCTGACGCCGAGCAGCGGATGTTCTCGCTGCTGGACGAGGTCGTGGCCAAGAGCGCCAAGCTCAACGGCACTAAGCCCTCCGGCGACATCGTGACGATGCTGCTGAAGAAGCGGTTCTTGTCCAGCCCCTTCGCGTTCGGGATGACGCTGAGCAACTATCTGTCGTCCAAGGCCGGACGAGGCCTGTCGGATGACGAGTACGACGACATCTTCGGCGAGGGCCAGTCCGACGAGGAAGAGGGCCTGTGGGAGCAGGACGAGTCCGAGAAGCTGCGTGAGTCGAAGGGCTCCGACCCCCTCATCGGCGCCGAACCCGGCCAACTCGAGGAACTGGCGAGCTGGGGCTTGAGCTACGAGAGCCGCGCCGACTCCCGCCTTGACAACCTGATCGGCTTCCTCAACGGCGTGTGTCGTCCGGATGGTAAGCATTGGTCGAACGAGCGCATCGCCGTCTTCACCGAGTACGCACACACCGTCGAATGGCTTACCCGCGTGCTACGACAGAAGGGCTACACCGAGGATCGCCTGGCGGTAATCCAGGGTTCAACTGCGCCCGAGGACCGCGAGTACATCCGCTCGCAATTTACCGCTGACCCGTCGAAGGAGCCGGTTCGGGTGCTGCTCGCCACGGATGCCGCAGGCGAGGGCATTGACCTCCAAACGTACTGCCACCGGCTGGTGAACTTCGACATCCCGTTCAACCCCTCACGCCTGGAGCAGCGCATCGGTCGCATCGACCGGTATGGCCAGACCGAGACGCCGCAGGTATACCACTTCGTGCCCGAGTCGGTTTCATCCACTTACGCTTCGGACCTGCGGTTCATGCAGATCATCGCACGCAAGGTCGCCCAGGTGGAGTACGACCTCGGCTCGGTAAACCAGGTCATCGGCGGCGAGATTCAGGGTCGCTTTGGGCATGGAGCGCGCAAGGGCGCCAAGGCGAAGGGCATCGACACCAACGAGGTCATCAACGCCGCCCTTGCCGGAGGAATAGAGCTTAATGCGCGCCTGACTCAGTTGGAGCAGGGTTACAACGCTTCCCGCACCGGGATGCACCTTGATCCGGTGAACCTGCGCCGCGTTGTCGACACTGCCCTGCGTATCAACCACCAGTCGGCGCTGATCAGGAACTACGACTTCGGCGAGGACACGGACTCCGAGGTATTCACCGTCCCCACGCTCACCGCGGGCTGGCGCGACACCCTCCGCGGTCTCGACACCCGACTCGACCCTGGTGTGCTGCGACCGATCACATTCGACCCCGATGCAGCAGGGGGACGTGCCGATCTCGTCTACGTGCACCTCGGCCATCCCATCGTGCAGAAGGCCCAGCGTTTGCTGCGTCGGTCGCTGTGGAGCGTGGACTCCACGCTCCGACGCGTCAGCGCTGTGGTGGTCGACAACTTAGAAGAGTCGTTCGTGGCTGCCGTCACGCGTATGGTCCTCGTGGGCCGCGGCGGCGTGCGGCTCCACGAAGAAGTGTTCCTCGCGGGAGTCCGACTGCACGGACGCCGGGCGATGGCCGAGGAGCGTGCCGAGGAGGAGCTCGATAAAGCCCTCGATGGCGCGAACCTCTCGCTGGCGGACACCCGCGTGCGCGAGCAGCTCTGCGACCTGTGGAACGCTCCGGATGCCCCCCTGCGTCTGGGGCTGGAGCGAGCGATGCGCGAACGCGCCGGGCGCAAGCAGGTCCAAGTGACTGACCAGCTCCGCCGTCGCGAGGCCGAAGATGTGCAGCGCGCAATGGAGATCTTCGCTGCGTTCCGTGCCAACCTTCGCGACTCCCTCGCTAGCCTCCGTGAGCTGGAAGCCCAAGCGCAAGGTCAGCTCTTCACCGACCCCGATCAGGAACGCCAGTGGCGACGCGATCGGGAGGCTATGCAGCGCCGTCTCGACGAACTCGACGACGAGGAAGCGCGCGAGATCGCCGCCATAAGAGACAGGTACGTAGACGTTAGGCCCCACACGACCGCCGCCGCCGTGGTGTTCGCGCTAACCACCGCCGACGCAGACGGGTGGCGTGACTGATGGCTCGCAAGACCGCTTACAAGCCAAAGACACTCAGCGTCGCCGACCAGCATCGCGCATGGCTCGAACTTGTTGACACCGAAGGCCCGTTCCTCGCGATCCCCCCGCTCAAGCGGGTCTGGCCGCAGGGCATGCCTGCCCTTTCTGACTCCCGCAAGGCCACCCTGGTCGATGCCCGCAAGGATTTCGAGGCCGCGTGGGATCGCCTCGACCGCGACCCAGGCGCCGAGGCTGCCCTGGACACGTACCGAGTCGAACGTGACAAGTGGGTCGAGACGATCCTGCGCGACGTCGCGGGATGGGCCGAATCACTGATCTGGGGCGAGGTCCCCGGCATCGCCGCGCACTCCCCGAACCGCGCCGTCACCGTCCGCGCCCAGGCAGCACTGAACGGTGAAGAAGGCATCGGCGCGCTCGTCCATGTCATTGACCCGGTCGACTCGCTGCGCGAGGTTTCCGGTGACCTGTGGGCGGCGAACCCGATCGACCGCGTCGAGGTGATGCTGCGCGAGAGCCGCATCCCCATCGGCATCGTCACCGACGGCCGCTGGTGGGGCCTCGTCTGCGCCCGCGAGAACGCCATGGCTGCCTCAGGGATCGTGGACGCCCTGACCTGGATCGAGGAGCCCCGCACCCGCGACGCCTTCGTCGCCCTGATCGGGCGGATGTACCTCATCGGTGGCGACCCCAACGACCGACTCCCGGTTCTGTTCGAGGAATCCGTCGCCGCCGCCGAGGAGATCACCGAGGCCCTGGGAGCCCAGGTGCGCCGAGCTGTCGAGCTTCTCATCCAGGCGTTCTCCGAGTCCGCCGCCGACGCGCGGCGCCGTAAGCTACCCGACCCGCTCCCACCCCGATCGCACGTTACCTACGAGGCCGCCGTCACCGTGATGATGCGCATCGTATTTCTACTCTTCGCGGAGCAACGCGGTCTGCTGCCCTCGGGCGAACTGTTCGACCAGGGCTACGGCGTCGCGGGCGAACTCGACCAGCTCCTGGCCCGCGAATCTGAAGAGAGCGAGGAAGCCCTCGACGCGACCTCGCTCACCTGGCACCGGCTGCTTGCCACCAGCAACGCCCTCTACCGTGGGGCCACCTTCGAGAACCTCCGCATGCCCGCCTATGGCGGCTCGCTCTTCGACCCGGCGCGATTCCCGTTCCTCATTGCGACCAACGAACTCGGCACTCTCGGCATCACGGTTCCCGATCGCGTCATGCTGCACGTCCTGCGTTCGGTGCAGATCGCCGACATCAAGGGCGAAGCCCGCCGCATCTCGTTCAGCGACATCGACGTCGAGCAGATCGGCTACATGTACGAAGGCCTCCTCGGTTATACCGCCCGCGTCGCCGATGAGGTCATCGTCGGCATCAAAGGCACCCGCGGCGAGGAACCCGAAATACCGCTCGCCACGCTCGAAGATCTCGCCGAGAAGAACGCCGACCGAAAGAAGCTCGCCAAGGCGATCCGTGAGTACGTCGAGAAGGATCAGCCGTCGGCGAAGCCTCAGTCGGAGGCCGCCATTGCCAAGGCGATCAACGCAACCGTCGACCCCAGCATCGTGAGCGCGCTCACCCAAGCCGTGGGCGACGACCCCGAACTGCGCGACCGCGTCAAGCCGTGGCTCGGCCTGATGCGCCTCGACCTGCGCAACCGGCCCTTCGTCATCCTCGACGGGGCACTCCTGGTCAAGGAGACGCCCTCGCGGAAGAACGCGGGCGCTCACTACACGCCGAGGTCGCTCGCCGAGGACGTCGTGAAATACGCGCTCGAACCACTGTGCTACTCGCCTGGCCCACACGAGTCCGCGAACCGGGACGATTGGAAATTGAAGTCGCCCGAGGACATCCTGCGTCTCAAAGTTGCCGACATCGCCTGCGGATCCGGCGCGTTCCTCGTCGCCGCGGCACGTTTCCTGGCAGACCGCCTTGTCGAGGCGTGGGTCGCCGACAACCCGGCATACGCCGGGCGGAAGGACCTGCACACCCTCGCGATCCGTGAGGTCGTCGCCACGTGCCTCTACGGCGCCGACATCAACGACATGGCCATCGAGATGTGCAAGCTCTCGCTGTGGCTCGTCTCTCTCGACCGCGACCTGCCCTTCTCGTTTGTGGACGACAAGGTCTTCCTCGGCAACTCCCTGCTCGGCCTCTCCCGTATCAAGCAACTTCGCGCGATGCATATCGACCCTGCGAAGGCCAACCGGCAACAAGACATGCTCGAGACCTTCGAGGTCGACGTCGATTCGATCATCAAGCGCGCCGTCGAACTTCGCGAAGCCCTCGCTTCACCGGTGGAACCGGACGACAGCCCGGCGCGTTCGGCCGCTGCGAAGCGGCGTCAGCTCTCCCAACTGCGTGACGTCACCGCCAGCCTCCGCAAGCTCGGCGACAGCATCGTCGCGGCCGGTCTGCCGTTCGGCGGAAAGCCCGGAAAGGCCCTGGACGCCGCCTACGAAGACCTACGTGAAGCCGCACGGAAGGCCTACCCGGGGTCCAACGAAGGCACCGCGGACAGCAATTGGCTCGATGCAATCATCGACCGCGGCCTCACACCAACCGTCGTGACCGACTACGTCCGCTGGCAGCCGCTTCACTGGATCATCGAGGCCGCGGACGTGATGGTCGACCATGGCGGTTTCGACGCCATCATCGGTAATCCTCCGTTCCTCGGCGGGCAGAAGCTCACGGGCGCAATGGGCACCTCCCTCCGCGACTGGTTCGTCAACGTCCTCGCCGAGGGGCGACGTGGTAGCGCTGACCTCGTCGCGTATTTCCTATT
>NZ_JBKZWT010000065.1:0-15492 GCF_047759905.1 Sinomonas sp. G460-2
GACCCACGGTGTGTCGACGGTCCCAGGATTGACGCAGTTCACGCGGATCCCCTCGCGCACATGGTCCGCCGCCATCGCGAGCGTAAGTGACAATACGGCGCCTTTCGACGCCGAATACAGCGCGCGCTGGGGAAGCCCGGCGGTGGCGGCGATCGAGCACGTGTTGACGATCGCGGCCGAGCCGGATTTCCGCAGGTGGGGCAGCGCGGCGCGGGAGACGCGGACAATCCCGAGGACGTTGATGTCGAGCACGCGGCGCCATTCCTCGTCGGGGTTGGCCTCGATGGTCCCCTGGGCGCCGATGCCGGCGTTGTTGACGACGACGTCGAGCCCACCCAAGCGGTCCGCCGCGGCCGCGACGGCCTTAGCGACGGAGGCGTCGTCGGATACGTCGCACCGGAGGGCTTCCGTGCCCTCGGCCGCGCCCGCGGGATTCAGGTCGAGGACGGCGACACTGGCCCCGAGAGCCCGAAGCCGCTGCACGGCCGCGGCCCCGATGCCCGAGGCGCCGCCCGTGACGATGGCCTTGAGGTTGTCGAACTCGTGCGTCATGCCCGTGCCCCCTCGCGCGCGTGCGCCGCCCGGAAGAACTCCTGGCGCTGGCGGCCGAGGCCCTCGACCTCGAGCTCCACGACGTCGCCCTCAGCGAGGTAGGCGAATCGGCCGGACAGGGCAACGCCTTCGGGTGTCCCGGTCAAGATGACGTCGCCGGGCTCGAGCAGCATGTACTGGCTGCAGTGGTGCACGAGCGTCGCCGGGTCGAAGATGAGGTCCGCCGTCGAGGAATCCTGTCGGGGTTCACCGTTGACCCAGCTGCGCAGCCGGAGGCGTCCCGCGTCCACCTCATCTGCGGGGACGAGCCAGGGCCCGAGCGGAGTCGAGGCGGGTAGGGACTTGCCCTTGGTCCATTGGCCAGCGGCACCGGGGAGCTGGTATTCGCGCTCGGAGAGGTCGTTCGCCGTGACGTAGCCCGCGATGCAGGCTTGCGCGTCGTCGGTCGTCTCGAGATAGCTCGCACTCCGCCCGATCACGATCCCCAGCTCGACCTCCCAGTCGTACTTGATGCTGAGCGGCGGGATGGGTGCCGGGTCGTAAGGACCGGCCACGGTGTTCGAGGGCTTGAGGAACACGACCGGGATCTCGGGCGGCTCCGCGCCCGATTCGGCGGCATGCAGCGCGTAGTTCATGCCGATGCAGACCAGAGACCCGGGCTGTGCGATCGGGGCGCCGATGCGCTGCCCCACGACATCCGCGATCTCCTCGAGCGCGCCTGCCGCGAGTGCGGCCCGTGCGCGCTCGACGCCGCCGCCGGCGAGGAAGTCGCCGTCGACGTCGCCCGTGAGAGGGCCGAGGTGATAGAAGCGTTCCACGCCGTCCGGTCCGGCCGCGAGGACGGCTGGCCGTTCAGCGCCGGGATTGCCGAGTCTGAGGAACTTCATAGTGCTCCTGTCATCCGAGGTTTGGCACGATTAGTCCCTAGTATTTGCCATCTAGAGGGCATTGACAAGCAATACATCTGATGTTTACGGTCGGGCGGTGGGCCGCATCGATGCACACCTTCACTTGTGGGACCTTGCCCGCGGCGGCTATCGCTGGCTCGGGCCCCACCATGGCCGCCTGTTCCGCACGTTTGAGGCTCGAGAAGCGGGTGCCGAACTCGCCGCGGCAGGCGTCGACGGTGCCATCCTCGTCCAGGCCGAGGATACCGTTGAGGACACCGAGTCGATGCTCGCCGTCGGCCGCGCGCACCCGTGGGTCGTCGGCGTCGTCGGATGGGCGCCGCTTGACCGCCCCGAACTCGCGGCGGCGGAGATCGAGCAGCTCGGGGCCCACCCTCTCGTGTGCGGGCTCAGACACCTCGTTCACGACGACCCGCGCGACGACTTCCTGACCCTTCCTTCCGTCAGGGCTTCATTGACGACGGCGGCCCGCGCGGGTCTGGCGTTCGACGTCCCCGATGCGTGGCCGCGCCACCTCGAGGCGACTGTCGAGCTAGCGCGGGCGCTGCCCGAGCTCACGGTGGTCCTCGACCATCTCGGAAAGCCACCGCTTGTGGACGGCGACTCCGCGCTCGCCGTCTGGAGTCGCCACCTACGCGCCCTCGGCGGACTTCCCAACGCCGTCGCGAAGGTCTCGGGCCTCAGACTCCCGGGCGCGCCCTACGCGGCGGACGCCCTCCGCGGCGTCTGGCACGACGCGCTCGAGGCGTTCGGGCCCGAGCGGCTCATGCTCGGGAGCGACTGGCCGGTCAGCACGCTCGGCGGCCCGTACTCGGAGACCCTTGCCGTGCTTGACGAGCTCGTCGGGGAGCTTTCGGCCGACGAGCAGTCTTGGCTGCGCTCGCGGTCCGCCTCTGCCGCCTACCGGCTCGGGTGACGAACCGGCGGGGCGGACAGCTCGACGTCGCCCGTCGGCGATTCCTCCATCGCCCGCCGGAGCCACGCCTCAACCCCGCTCACGTGCACGGTCACGAGGGCGCGCACGAGCTCGGCGTCGCCGTGCTCGAGCGCGTCGGCAATCGCGCCGTGCTCGGCGAGCGTGCGGGCGACGGCGCGCTCCTCCGTGAGCCCGCGCCAGATACGCGCCCGCAAGGTCTGCGATGAGAGCGCGTCGAGGAGGCTCGAGAGGTAGCTGTTCCCCGCCTGCGCGGCGATGATCCGGTGGAACTCCGCGTCGTGTTCGACGAGCTCCTCGACGCTCGTCTCCTCTGTAATGCCCTCCATCGAGGCCCGCAGCTCGCCAAGCCCTGCGGGGCCGATAAGGTGTGCCGCCGTCGCGGCGGCTGCCGGCTCGAGGATCCGCCTGACCTCGAGGAGTTCGAGGACGCCTCGGGCCTGGTGCAGTTCGACGATGAAGCCGAGGGCCTCGTTGAGGAGCTTCGGCTCGAGCGTCGTCACGTAGGTGCCGTCGCCGCGGCGGACGTCCAGGACTCGGATCAGCTCGAGCGCCTTGACCGCCTCGCGCAAGGAACTGCGCGAGAGACCGAGCCGGTCCGCGAGGTCCTTCTCCGGCGGCAGTCGATCACCCGGCCGGAGCTCGCCGGCCAGCAGCATCTCCTTGATCTTGTCGATGGCGTCATCGGTCAATGCCACGGAAGGCTCCCCATCTGTCAGGCCCAAAGTGTCCACATCCTAATACATCGGATGAATCGAGGAGTGCCTTTCGGGGACATCGGAGCTTTGTTCGCGCAAGGGCACGGAATTCGACCAAATCTGACCATTGACAGGCTAAACATCGGATGTATATCGTCAAGGCCGGACTTCACCTCAACTCAGCCGGGCCGCAGCCTCGCCAATGCAGGAAGGCAGCGGAGGTACCGCAAGGAGCACGATGAGCGCCATCACCGCACTCGAAACGTTTGACATCCGATTTCCGACGTCGCAGCACCTCGACGGCTCGGATGCCATGAACCCCGACCCCGACTATTCTGCCGCCTATCTGATCATCCGCACGGACGCCGGGGACGGGCACGAGGGGCACGGCTTCGTGTTCACGATTGGCCGCGGCAACGAGATTGCGGTCGCCGCGATCCACGCCGTGCGGCACCACCTCGTGGGGTGGAACGTCGAAGAGCTGCTCGGGGACATGGGCGCCACGTGGAAGCGGCTCGTGCACGACTCCCAACTCCGCTGGCTCGGCCCGGAGAAGGGCGTCATGCATATGGCGATCGGCGCCGTCGTCAACGCCCTCTGGGATCTGAAGGCCAAGCGCGCGGGGCTCCCGCTCTGGGAACTCCTCTCCCGCATGAGTCCCGAAGAGCTCGTCTCCCTTGTCGACTTCCGCTACCTCACGGACGCGCTGACCCCCGATCAGGCGCTCGAGATCCTGCGTCGGGCTGAGACGGGTCGCGCGGAGCGGCGGGCACAGCTTCTCGCCGAGGGCTACCCCGCCTACACGACGACCCCGGGATGGCTAGGCTACAGCGACGAGAAGCTCGTGCGGCTCGCGAGGGAAGCGGTGGCGGAGGGGTACACCCAGATCAAGCTCAAGGTCGGCGCCTCGCTCGAGGACGATGTGCGACGCCTACGCCTGGCCCGCGAGACGGTGGGGCCGGACGTCCGGATCGCCGTTGACGCGAACCAGCGGTGGGACGTCGAGGAGGCCGTCGAGTGGATGAGCTGGCTTGCGCCGTTCGACATCGCGTGGATCGAGGAGCCCACGAGCCCCGACGACATCTTGGGCCACGCCGAGATCGCGCGGAAGCTTGCGCCCCTTCCCGTGGCCACGGGGGAGCACGTGCACAACCGTGTCATGTTCAAGCAGTTCGTGCAGGCCGGCGCGCTCGAGGTGCTGCAGCTTGATGCGACGCGCGTGGCCGGGGTCAACGAGAACCTCGCGATCCTGCTCCTGGCCGCGAAGTTCGGGGTTCGGGTGTGCCCGCACGCTGGCGGCGTGGGCCTGTGCGAAGCCGTTCAGCACCTCTCGATGTTCGACTTTGTTGCGGTCTCCGGCACGAAAGAGGGCCGAATGATCGAATACGTGGATCATCTCCACGAGCACTTTGCCGCGCCCGTCGACGTCCACAGTGGAGCCTATTGGCCGCCGTTTGCGCCCGGAGCGGGGACGGAGATGGTCGCCGGTACGCTCGCCGGCTACGTCTTCCCAGCTGGACAGATCTGGTCGGCTCCTTCAGCGTTCAGCCAACAGTAGAAGCAACTCAACCTCTCACCGAAAGCACAAGGGAGAAATCATGCGCAAAGAAGCGTTGGTAGCAGGCGCCCTGGCCCTCGGCCTTGTCGGGCTTGCCGGCTGCGGCGGTACCTCCTCGCCCACGACGGCGGACGGCAAGACCGCGATGACGTGGGCGATGTGGGTAGGCGGCACCGAGGACCAGAATTCTTGGCAGAAGGTCGCGGACGAGGTCAGCACTAAGCTCGGCGACGTCAAGATCACTCTGCAGGGCTCGACCTTCAGCGACTACTTCACGAAGATGAGCACCCAGCTGAGCTCCAACACCGCCCCGTGCCTCGTGGCCGTGCAGAGTCTGCGCACGGCCCAGCTCAAGGACGGCATGCTCCCGCTCGACGATCTCGTCAAGAAGGACGGGATGGATCTGAGCGCCTTTGACCAGTCGATGATCAAGGGCCTCAGCGCCGACGGCAAGCTGTACGCGCTCCCGTACGACGTGGGGCCGCTCATGATGTTCTACAACAAGGACAAGTTCGCGGCGGCCGGGGTCTCCGAACCGAAGGCTGGCTGGACCTCGAGTGATTTCGTCGCGGCCGCGAAGAAGATCACCGCCTCGACCGGAAAGCCCGCCTTCGCGCCGTCGATCGGGGACCTCGTCATCGAGTCCCAGGTCCTCGCGTACAACGGTGGCCGAGTGACGCAGGCGGACGGAAGCATCAACGCGACCGACTCCGTCTTCTCCGACGGGCTCCAGTGGGTCGCGGACCTCGCCTCGAAGGAGAAGGTGTCGCCCCAGCTGCCCGGCAGTGACGGCTCCTTCGCGAGCAACCAGTTCCTCTCGGGCACCACGGCGATGTCCATCGACGGCCCCTGGTCGCTCATCGACACCAAGTCCAAGGCCAAGTTCAAGGTCGGTGTCACCACCCTGCCGGCCGGGCCGGGCGGTGGGAAGACGTTCAGCGCCGGCTCGGGCTGGGGCATCTCCAAGCAATGCCCCACTCCGGACAAGGCGTTCGCGGCGCTCAAGGAGATGACAGGTGACAAGGTCCTCAGCGAGCTCGGCGCGGCGGGACGCGCACTCCCGGCGCGCACCGCGGACCAGAAGGTGTGGATCGACAACGCCGGGATCCCCGGGGTTGCCGAAGCGCTTCAGGCGGCTGAGTCGACCGCCGTGCCCATGCCTTCCAACACGAACAGCGACCAGCTCGGCACGCTCTTCAGCCAGTACCTCCCGAAGGCCCTCAACGGACAGCAGAGCGCGGCCAGTGTCATGAAGGACATCGCGGCTCAGCTTCCGCACTGAGCGAGGACTCGAAATGACCGTTCTGAAGACCTCGCGACCCGGAACGTCGCCGCGTGACGCGGCCGGGACACCGTCGTCCGCCGGTCCCCGCGCCGTGCGGGGGAGGAAGACCTTCTGGGGCCCGGGGTTCGCCGCCCCGCACGGGGTGGGCCTCGCGTTCTTCACCCTCGTGCCGATCGCGTTCTCCCTCTTCATCAGCCTCTACCGGTGGCCGCTCCTCGGCACGCCGACGTTCTTGGGCCTCGGCAACTACCAGCGGCTGTTCAGCGATCCGATCTTCGGCCAGGTCGTGTGGAATACGGTGCTGTTCGTCGTCCTGTACGTCCCGCTCAATCTCGTGATCTCGTTGGGGCTCGCCGCTTGGCTCACCCCAAGGGTCAAGGGGCGGCATATCTTCAGGGTGATCTTCTTCATCCCGTCGATCACACCGATCGTGGCGAACGTCGTGGTGTGGCGCATGCTCTATCAGCCGAGCGGTCTGATCGACGGTATCGCCCAGGCCGCCACCGGCATTCACGCACCGAACTTCCTCGGCGACGAGAACTGGGCCATGGTCGCGATCGTGGCGATGAGCGTGTGGCAGGGGTTCGGGTACAACATGCTTGTCTTTTCTGCCGCGCTTGACGCGGTTCCAGAGAACCTGGCCGAGGCGGCCGCAATCGATGGGGCGAACGCGTGGACGGTCTTCTGGAGGATCAAGCTCAAGCTGATTTCGCCGTCGATCTTTTTCGCGACGATGATGACGCTCATCACCTCGTTCCAAGTCTTCGCGCAGCCGTTCATCCTCACCAAGGGCGGCCCGGGATCCAGCACCTCGACGATCGTCCTGTACATCTACAACCAGGGCTTCCAATTCCACCAACTCGGCCTCGCCTCGGCCGCGGCGTGGGTCCTCTTCGTGATCATCCTCGGCGTCACCGCCGTCCAGTTCATCGGGCAGAAGAAGTGGGTGCACTACGATGCTTGATTCCGCCGTCCGGCCTCAGACCCGTGCGTCCCAGCCCAGCGTTCGGCGAGGGAGACCGCTGGGGGCTCGCGTGAGGAGCGCTGTGGGCTATCTCCTCCTGTGCGCGGTCGCCCTCGCGTTCCTCTCTCCGCTCATCTACATGCTCGCCACGTCGTTCAAGCCTCCCGCGGACATCTTCAGCATCCCGCCGAGCCTCTTCGGAAGCGAGTTCCGCTGGCAGAACTATCAGGAGGCGCTCGACTACATGCCGTTCCTGCGGTTCATGGGGAACGGGGTGCTCGTCTCAGCCGCCGGGACCGCGCTCTCGCTCGTGGTTTCGTCCCTGTCCGGCTACGCCTTTTCCCGGCTCCGCTGGAGCGGGAGGAATCTGACCTTCATGGTGTTCCTCGCGACGCTCATGATCCCGCAGGAAGTTCTGATCGTGCCGATGTTCGTCATGATGCAGCAGGTCAAATGGGTCAACACGTTCCAGGCGCTCATCGTCCCGTGGGCGTTCACGGCGTTCGGGGCGTTCATGCTGCGGCAGTTCTTCCTCGGCGTTCCCCAGGAGCTCGATGACGCTGCCCGTGTGGACGGTGCAGGAACCGTGCGGACCTTCCTGCTCGTCATGCTTCCCCTCGCGAGACCGACGCTCGCGGTCTTGGCCGTCTTCAGCTTCATCAGCTATTGGAATTCCTTCCTGTGGCCGCTCGTCGTGATCAACGACGTCAACAGCCTCGGCACCATTCCGCTCGGCCTCGGGATGTTCTTCGGGCAGCAAGGCGAGCAGTGGCATCTCGTCATGGCAGCGTCGGTCGTCTCGATGGTTCCGACCGTCGTCCTGCTCGTCCTGCTCCAACGCCATCTCATCAAGGGCATTGTCACAAGCGGCCTCGGTGGCCGCTAAGGATTGCAACACTTTCGCTACGACCTCGACCCCACGACCCTCGACAAGGAGTCACACATGATCTCGCACGCCCCGTGGTTCACCGAGTCCCGCTTCGGCATGTTCGTCCACTGGGGGCTCTATGCTCTCCCGGCTCGCCACGAATGGGTCATGAACCGCGAGCGCATCAGCGCGCCGGACTATGAGAAGTACTTCGAGCACTTCGACCCGGACCTCTACGATCCACGCGAATGGGCGCGCGCGGCCAAGGACGCCGGCATGAGGTACGTGGTCCTCACCACGAAGCACCACGAGGGCTTCTGCCTGTGGGACTCTGCGCTCACCGACTACAAGTCGACGAAGACCCCGTGCGGGCAGGACCTTGTGGCCGCCTACGTCGACGCGCTGAGGGAGGAGGGGCTCAAAGTCGGCTTCTACCACTCGCTGCTCGACTGGCACCACCCGGACTTCACGATCGACGGCTTCCACCCTGAGCGGGACGACCCCGAGGCCCAGCGCCTCAACGAGGGCCGGGACATGGCCCGGTACCGCGAATACCTCCACGGCCAGGTCCGCGAGCTCCTCACGAACTACGGCACGATCGACTACCTCTTCTTCGACTTTTCCTACGCGGATGCGAGCGAGAACCACCGGACGATTTGGGGGTCGAAGGGACGTGAGGCGTGGGGATCCGAGGAACTCCTCGCGATGGTCCGCGAGCTCCAGCCGCAGATCGTGGTCAACGACAGGCTCGACATCCCGGGCGACTTCGCGACGCCGGAGCAGTACCAGCCGTCCGGGCCCATGATCGTCAACGGCGTCCAGGTCCCGTGGGAGGCCTGCCAGACGCTCAACGGGAGCTGGGGCTACGACCGCGACAACCTCGACTACAAGTCGGTGGACCTGCTCGTGCGGATGCTCGTCGACGGGGTGGCAAAGGGCGGGAACCTGCTGCTCAACGTCGGTCCGACGGCACGTGGCAACTTCGATCCTCGTGCGATCGAATCTCTGAAGGGCATCGGCGAGTGGATGAGGCTGCATTCGCGCTCGGTGTACGGCGCGGGCGAGGCGCCCTGGACCCCGCCGGGCGACGCCCGGTACACGCGCCGCGGGAGCCGGCTCTACCTGCACCTGTTCGCGTGGCCATTCGAGTACGTGCACCTGCCCGAGCTCGCCGGGAAGGTGGAATACGCCCAGCTACTCAACGACGCGTCGGAGGTGGCGCTCCTCGAGCTGAGCGGGGACCGCCATGCCGTGACCACTGCCCAGGGGGCCCAGCCTGACGGGACGCTCACGCTCAAGCTTCCCGTGCAGCGGCCGGACGTGGCCGTCCCCGTCGTCGAGCTCTTCCTCAAGCCGGGGGTCTAGGTGACGGAAACCATCGCCCTGCACACGCGCCTCAAGGCGGGGGCGGCCGCGGACTATGCGGCCGCGCACGCGGACATTCCTCCGGAGCTCGTGGCCGCCCTGCGCGCGGCCGGCGTGCGCGACTGGCGGATCTGGCGAAGCGGAGAGGAACTGTTCCACCTCGTCGAAGTCGAGGACTACCAGGCCATGCGCCGCGCGCTCGCCGAGGATCCCGTGAACGCCGCGTGGCAGGAGCGCATGTCTGCGCTCCTCGCCGTCGAGGACGACTACTCGGGGGATGATCACGGGATCGAGCGAGTTTGGCGGCTCCCATGACCGCGGCGGGCGCGGGCCTGGCCTTCGGGCCGCTCGGCTTCGGAGCGGCCGGGATCGGCAACCTCTACCGCGAGGTCAGCGACGAGCAGGCGGCCGCGACAATCGAGGCTGCCTGGGCGGGCGGGATCCGCTACTTCGACACCGCGCCGCACTACGGTCTTGGCCTGTCCGAGCGGCGCCTCGGGGCCGCGCTGCGGGACAAGCCGCGCGGCGAGTTCGTCGTCTCGACGAAGGCGGGGCGGCTCCTCGAGCCGACCGCGAACCCGGACGACGCGCCGGACGACGAGGGCTTCGACGTCCCCGCCGATCTGAGGCGCGTGTGGGATCCGTCTGAGCAAGGCATCCGGCGCAGCCTCGAGGACTCGCTCGCGCGGCTTGGTCTCGACGCGGTCGACATCCTGTACCTCCACGACCCGGACTTCTACGACCTCGAGGCCGGCATCACCGAGGCACTCCCGGCTATGCAGAGGCTCCGCGAGGAGGGACTCGTCAGAGCCATCGGCGTCGGCGCGAATTCGGGCAAGGCGCTCGCCGAGTGCGTGCGGCGAGCCGACTTGGACCTCGTGATGCTCGCGGGACGCTACACGCTCCTCGAGCAGGCCGCGCTGCACGAGCTCCTGCCCGCGTGCGTCGAGCGCGGCGTCGGGGTGGTCAACGTAGGGGTCTACAACTCGGGGCTCCTCGCGCGGCCTCACGTGAGCGACAACGCGCATTACAACTACGCGCCTGCGCCCGCGGAGATCCTGGACCGCGCGCGCCGGCTCGCCGCCGCGTGCACGGAGTTCGGCGTCGAGCTGCCGACCGCGGCCCTCCAGTTCAGCCTCCGACACCCGGCGGTGCGGACGGTTGCCGTGGGGGCGGCCAGCCCGGAGCAGATCGCCCAGAACGTCGCCCGCATGTCGGAGCCGGTGCCGGAGGAACTGTGGGAGGAGCTCCTCCGCCGCGGGCTCATTCCGGTGTGAGCTTGCGGGGTCTTTGCCGCCGCGCTGCGGGGTCCCTGCCACGACCACGCCGCGCGGCCGTGCAGCGCAATGTACCCGTAAATTCCGCTGTTTCCAACGAAGCCGTGTCTACCATGGCCTCGTCATCCATAGACACGAGGGGGATTTATGAGCACACCGCAGTACCCGACGCCCGAATCCGCGAACTTCTACGCCGCGCCGCCGCTCTGGGCGCCCTACTACGGGGCCCCGTTCAAGGAAGCCATCCGGCGGTTCTTCACCAAGTACGCCACGTTCACCGGCCGCGCGAGCCGTAGCGAGTACTGGTGGTGGTTCCTCGTGAGCATCATCGTGGGCGTGGTCTTGCAGATCCTGATTGCCGCAGGCAGCGTCATCACCACCGACGCGTCCGGTTACACAACGTCCACGCCCGGGCCCATGTCCGTGGTCGGGTACGTGCTCGAGGGCATCTGGTTCCTCGCCACGATCGTCCCGCAGCTCGCGCTCCTGGCCCGCCGCCTCCACGACGTCAATATCAGTGCCTGGATGATCTTCATCGGGCTCGTTCCGTTCCTGGGCGGCCTCACTCTGCTCATCCTCTCGCTGCTGCCTCCGAAGCCCGAGGGGCAGCGCTTCGACCGGCCCACTGGTCCCGTCTATCCTGGCTGACGCACAGCGCTTTCGCAGGGGTCCGGGCGTCGCGCCCGGGCCCCTGCGGCGTTCCGCACCTTCGGGCTCGCCCAGTTGTAGCCTTCAGCGCATGACCCTTGAACGCTGGCAACGGCTCTCAGAATGGCCCATGGTCGCCGCCGCCCTTCTCTTCCTCGGTGCCTATTCGGTGCAGGTCATCGCCGACCTTCCGGACGCGGAGGGCGCGTGGGCAGACGCCCTCGTCTGGGCGGCATGGGCGGTCTTCGTGCTCGACTACGGTGTGCGCCTGTGGCTTGCTCCGAGCCGGGGCCGATGGTTCCTGTACAACCTGCACGAACTCGCGATCCTTGCGCTGCCAGCGCTCCGGCCACTGCGCCTCCTGCGACTCGTCACGCTGCTGAAGGTCGTGCATAGTCGGGCGGGCAGCGCCCTGAGGGGCAGGCTCCTGCTCTACGTTTTGGGCTCGGCTTCCATGCTGATCTATTGCGGCGCCCTCGCGGCCCTCGACGCCGAGCAGAACGATCCGCAGGCGAACATCCGCACGTTCGGGGACGCGCTCTGGTGGGCCCTCACCACCATCACGACGGTGGGATACGGGGATCACTACCCGATCACCGTCGTCGGGCGGTTTGCCGCAGCAGGCCTCATGGTGGCTGGGATCGCAGTGCTCGGCGTCGTCACCGCCTCGATCGCGTCCTGGCTCGTGGAAAGCGTCTCCGCCCAGACCGCCGCCAAAACCGCGGAGCGGACGGCCGCGGCGCTCGACGCCATCGACGAGCCCCTCGAGCAGCAGATCCGCGCCCTGTCCGAGCAGGTCGCTCGGCTCACGGCCGCGCTCGAGGCGCGCGGACCGCGCGGCTAGGGTTGGCCGCCGCCGAGGTAAGTGCCCACGTCGAATGGCCCCTGAGTCGAGACGCCGGGGTCGTGGTGGAAGTCCGCTATCCGAGCGCTTCCCGGATCTCCCAGAGGATGAGGCGCCGGGCCCTCTCGTCCACGTCCAGGTTGAGGATCGCGTTGAGGGCGCGGGCCATGCGCGGCGCGGCTGCCAAGAGCTCGGCGAGCTCGGGATTGCTGGCGAGATCGAGGGCTGCGACCTCAGAGGCAGAGAGGCGGTCGGTCACGTGCGGATTGGCCAAGACACTGGAAACGGCCATGGGAGATTCCTCCGGTCGAGCCTGCGGTTGAACCCATGCTCCACTGGGCTTCGA
Organism: Sinomonas sp. G460-2; assembly: GCF_047759905.1. NCBI lineage: Bacteria > Bacillati > Actinomycetota > Actinomycetes > Micrococcales > Micrococcaceae > Sinomonas > Sinomonas sp. G460-2. The sequence continues at coordinate 12,248 of NZ_JBKZWT010000065.1, forward strand.
TGGCCCCGCGAGCCGACCCGCCGCCGTTTCAGCGATGTTCACGCCGGATTCCGCGAAGCGTTTGATCCCCGTCGGCTCCCGGTCTACCGGAACACGGGGTTCTCGTCGACCGCAGTTACCCGCAAGTAGCGGAAGCCGTTGGACGTGTCTAACATGATATTCATCACTTATTTCACATCGATGGGGGAAGCGTCGTGGACGAAGGCGTTGATGCGAGAGCTTGCATGGCAGATCACCGGTATTCGCCGACCGTCGCAGAGCAGCGACGAAGTATTCGGCAGGACGCTCGAGCAGACGGCAGCCTTCCACGTGGCCGAGGGGCGGGCTCCCGAGACCTCGGGGGAGAGCGCGCTTGAGGCGAGGCTCGGCCGCTGGCTCGAGGCCCAGCGCGCCGAGTCGCGCCGCGGAACGCTCTGCGACGCGCGACGGCGCATGATCGACCGTGCGATCGGGGTCGGCTGGGCGTTCGATGCGATTAGCCCGAGACCGTAACCGGTTCGAGGCGGCTCGGTTCAGGCGTTCCGGTACCGCGTTGCCAGATCGGGGCTCTGCGCCCCGAAGGCGGCGAGATCGGCGTTGAAGACCTCATCGAGGAGCTGTGCGTTCTCGACGCCTGGAGCGCAGACGGTTTCGCCCAGTTCGAGGCCTCGCAGGCTCGCCGTGACGACGTCGGCCGCGCTCATGCGGGGGACCATGCTCAGGTCGAGGCCTTGGCGCTCGTGGAACTCCGTGGCCACGACGCCGGGGCACACCACCTGAACGGTGACGCCTGTGCCCTCGAGCTCAGCGCTCAGAGTCTGGGACATCGCGACGAGGTAGGCCAGGCTCCCGCCGTACACCGCGCGGCGGGGCATCTGGGCGTGCGGGGCGGGGCCGCCGAACGCGATCATGCCAGCAACGTTGATGATGGTGCCCTCGCCGCGGGCCTGCATGCCGCCGACTGCTGCGCGCGTGAGCATCGTGGGGGCGAGGACCTTGACGCTCACAAGTTCGGCTGCCTTCTCTGCTGGCAGCTCTGCGAGCGGCATGTAGTGGGCCACACCGGCATTGTTCACGAGCATGGTCAACGGTTCGGCGGCGCAGATCTCGGCGACCGCGTCGATTCCCTCGGGGGTGGACAGGTCGGCCGCCACAGTGCGGACCGCGACCTCCGGGTGCGTAGTGGCGAACTCCTCAAGGCGCTCCGCGCGCCGGCCAACGATCACCAGGTCGTAGCCATCCGCTGCGAGGCGCTCGGCGAAGGCCCGGCCGATGCCGGAGGTCGCGCCGGTGACAAGTGCAAGCTTGCTCATTGCTGTTCCCTTTCCTGACATATCCCTCCGTATCTTCTCGGCGTCGGGCGCCCACCTAGGCGGTGTGGATCCACTCGTTGAGCGCCGCGCGGTCGGTGAACCACGCGGTAAGGAAGTCGGCCCCGTCCTCGTGTGCGGGCGCGGAGGAGCCAGCCTCGGGCGGGAGGAGGAAAGCGAGTTTGAGAGCTCCCGCACGGTTGTAGCGGGGGATGATCTCCTCGGCTCGCCACTGACCGGTCGCTTCGCTCATCCGGTGGGCGAAATCCCTCGCGTCCACAACGAGGACCGTGGGCCGGTGTTCGAGTGCCAGATCGGCGAAGGCCGCCATGTCAGCGCGGAAGGCTTCGTCGGTCATGCCTTCGGTCGCGCTCCACTGTAGTTCCAGAACGGTTCCGTCATCGGTCAGGGAGAAGAGGCTGTAGGGGGTCTTGGCCAGTTCCATGGCAGTTATTCCTCCAGACAGGTGGTCGGCCGACGGGACCCGGCGGCCGGTATGTTCCGCGGTCTTTCAAGCAGCGGCGCGTCGTGTGGGCCGTTGCGGATTTCCGAACCGTGTTCGCCGCAGACGCGCGAGCGCCTCATGCGAGGCTAGCCAGACACCGGGCCGAGGTCCAGCCCGCTCGCTCGGTGAGCCCTCATCGGGGGGCACGAAAAACCCCTCTCTAATCCGCGTTTCCGCAAGTCTAGAGAGGGGTTGTGGAGCCTCCCAGCGGGATCGAACCGCTGACCTTCTCATTACGAGTGAGACGCTCTACCGTCTGAGCTAGGGAGGCAATCGGAGCCCCGCAGCAGCGGAACCACCGAGTGAATACTCTAGTGGAGCGCGCCGCTCCGGGTCAAAACGAGCGTCAGGCCGGCTTGGCCAAATAGTCCACCGCATACGCGACCGCCGCCGAAAAGAGGCGCCACGACCCGTAGTGCGCGGAGTCTACGTAGGCGCTTCCGCCGCGCCCTCGAAGGCATGCGAGCGTGCTCTGCCGCCCTCCCGGGCGTTCCGGATACACGACCACCTCGACCGAGCCGATCGTGCCCATTGCCTGGCGCGCGCCGCTTCCCTTCAGCGCTGCCCGCAGTTGCCTGCTGACCTGCATTCTGTCCATCGCCGACGTCCCCGTCACCATCAGCTCCCTGCTGTGTCCCTGCTGCGCCCCAGTGGTGGCCGCCACCCCCAGCGTGGCGGCCACCTACTAGGTAGAACAAGGCCAGCACGCCGTATGACGCGATTTTCTCCAACATTTATATCCAGTGTCCTCCGTGGTCGTGTTCACCCTGCGTACGTGGCGAATTCAGTGGTGTGTCGCGAGCCAATGGCATCGTCGGAGAACAATCGCCGGGCGAGTCTGGCGTCCAAACGAACTTGGGGGATCATCAGTGACCGTGCAAAACCTGCCGCCCGCCGTGGCGAGTGGCATCCGTCTCGCCGTACTCGACATGAACGGGACAACCGTGGTCGATGGCGGAGCGGCGGAGCGCGCGGTCGCCGAGGCCCTCCGGCAGTTCGGCGTGAGGGGCGAGCGGCTCGATTCGGCGCTCGTGATGTCTCGACGCAGCGCCGGGCTCGACCGCGCCGGGGTCTTCGAGCGGCTTTTCCCGGACGACGCCGGTACCGCCAAGGCGGCGTTCCGCGCCTTCGCCGAGGGGTACGACGCGATGATTCTCTCGGGTTGCGTGCGGCCCGTCCCCGGGGCGGAGGCCGCCGTTCACACCCTGCGTGAGCACGGCGTCAAGGTATGCCTCGCGACGGGCTTCGGGCGGCATACCCAGAACAGCGTCCTCGAGGCGCTTGACTGGATGGGTCTCGCTGACCTCTCGCTGTGCTCGGAGGACGCGGGCCGCGGCCGGCCCTACCCCGACATGGTCCTCACGGCCGTCCTGGCCCTCGATATCGAAGACGTGCGGCAGGTGCTCGTTGCTGGCGACACGGCCGCAGACATCACGTCGGCCCTGCGCGCC
>NZ_JBKZWT010000066.1:0-15474 GCF_047759905.1 Sinomonas sp. G460-2
TGGGACGGGTGGCTCCCTGTCCCCGCTCCGTCGGCTGAGGGCCGTCCGCCGTCGGCGGCGGTCTTGGACCCGTACGGTGTCGGGGCGAGGAGGTGCTGGATGCCGGCGGCGTTGGGGGCGACGTCGGCGACCGCGACACCGGACATCTGGGAGCGGACCTGTTCGCGGTAGCCGACCGAGTTGTAGGCGCAGAACGGGATGAGCCTCCCGTCGGGGGTGATCTCCTCGACGCAGCACTTCATGAGCTGCTTGACGTTGAGGGTGTAGGGGTCCTGAAAGTCCTGGACGACGATCATGAACGCCTTCTCTCCCAGGTCCTGGGCGGCGGCGGGGAGGTCGATGCCGCAGCTGGCGCATTCGAGCTCCGCGGCCGTGGTCGCCAGGCTCCGGGCGGTGGTGTCGGAGCCCATGCTGGCCGACGCGCTCCAGAGGGCCTCGAGCGCGGCGCGGACATCGGGGTCGGGCAGGACCCGGTTGGTGACGTAGTCCATGTACTCGTCGAGGTCGATCAGCCGCGGGATCGGCACCACGTTGGTCCCCTCCTCGGTCCTGTCCACCAGGAGGTAGGTGATGGAGCGGCAGGTCGGGAAGCAGCACGGGACGGGGAAGAAGTCCTCGGGGACGAACCAGTCCGAGCACTGCTCGGCCACGAGCCGGATCACGTCCGGGTTGGTGAGCCGGTTCAGCGGGTCGAACTCGTGGTGGCGCCCGGAGTGGGTGACCGGCTGGAAGGCGACCGAGCGGACCGCGGGGTGCTCGATGCCGAACCGGACGATGTCCCCGACCTCGTGCTCGTTCAGCCCCCGTTCGACGGCCGCGACCAGGGTGACCGGGAGTCCTGCCTCGGCGCAGTTGTCCAGGGCGCGGCGCTTGCGCTCTAGGAGGTTCTTCCCCCGCAGGGCGAGATGGGTCTGCTCGTCGAATCCGTCGAACTGCAGGTAGACGCTCACGGTCTTCCCGGGCCTGCGGTTGCGCTCCCCGAGCGCGGCGACGAAAGCCTTGTCTGTGGCGAGGCGGATCCCGTTGGTGTTCAGGGTGACGGTGCGGATGGGACGCTCCTGGGCGAGGTCGATGAAGGCCAGGATGTCCCTGTGGATGGTCGGCTCCCCGCCGGAGAGCATGACGACCTCGGGCTCGCCCTCGGCGGCGACGAACGCGTCCAGCATGGTGGCGCACTGCTCCCGGGTGATCGAGTAGCCGTCGGGCTGGTGGCCGGAGTCCGCGAAGCAGATGGGGCAGTCGAGGTTGCAGCCGGTGTTGACCTCGATGATGCCCAGGCAGGCGTGCTGCTTGTGCGCCGGGCACAGGCCGCAGTCGCTGGGGCAGCCCTCGGCGACCTCGGTCTGCGTGGTCAGGGGCAGGGTGCCGGGCTTGTTGTACTTGCCCGAGGAGAGGTAGGCCTCGGCGTCGCTGTAGACGAGCGCCTCGAACTCGCCGTGCTCCCGGCAGCGCTTGCGGAGGTAGACCTTCCCCTCGCGGATGTTGACCTCGGCGTCCAGAACGGTCTTGCAGACCGGGCAGATGCTCTTGGTGTACTCGACGAAGACTTCGCTGCGGGTCGTGCGTTCGATGCTCATGAGGCGAGGTTTCCTAACCAGGTCGTGATCCAGTACAGGGCGGTGTAGGTGGCCAGGCCCGCGGCGAGGGCGGCGGCGATGCCCTTCCATGCGGCGCGGACCCCCGTTCGGGTGCAGGCCCGGCGGCGGCGGAGGATCCACCAGACCAGGCCCGCGGTCACGGCGAGGCCGGCGATGCGGAAGGCCCAGCTCCAGCTGTCATAGAGGTCCGTAGCGAGCGCGAAGGCCGTGGCTGCGCTCATCGCGCCGGCCAGGGCCAGGACCGTGGGACCGACGCAGCACAGGATCGCGGCCACGCCGCCGGCTACCCCTGCCCACCACAGCCCCTTCCCCGGCGAGGGGGCGCGGGCGACGACGCGCTCGGCGGCGTCCGCCGCTCGGGGCCCGCTCACCTGGCGTCTTCCCGGACGGTGATCCCGGTGCCCTGCTCGAAGGCGACCATGCCCTTGATCCGGCGGGCCAGCGGGGAGGGCTTCGGGTAGGACCACGCGGCGTTGGGCAGGCGGATGCCGTCGACGGTGGCGTGGTGGTAGCGGGCGATGCCCTTCCAGAAGCACAGGGTCCGCAGCCGGCTGTCCGAGAGGACGCCGGACCGGAGGGAGTCGGGAGGGAAGTAGAAGTTGCCCTCCAGGAACACAGTGTGCCCGGAACGGGCGATGCAGGTCTCCCCGTACCAGGCGGTGACCGTGGGCTGCGCTTCGGGTGCCACGGGGTCTCCTCTCATGCGGTGCCGCGGGCGATGGCCCGCAGCCTGACGGGGTCGATGAGGGTGATCCGTCCCCGGCCCTGGCGGATGAGGCCTCGGGAGGCGAAGTCGGAGAGGATCTTGCTCGTTGCCTCGCGGGTGGCGCCTAGGAGTCCTGCGACCTGCTCGTGGGTGAGCCGGATGGTGGGGGCGCGCCCGAACCGGGCCGAGGAGGGCCATTGGGCCATGCCGAGCAGGGTCGAGGCGACCCGGGCGGGCAGGGGGCGCAGGGCCAGGTCGGAGAGGCGGCCTTCGAGCTCGGCGACGCGTTCGCCCAGCAGCCGGGAGATCCGCACGGCGATGCGGGGGTCGGAGAGCAGGAACCGCTCGACGTCCTCCACGCCGAGGTGGCAGACCATGGAGTCCTCGATGGCCTCGGCATAGCTGTCGTACATGCGCTGGCCGACCAGGACCATCTCCCCGAACACCGCGCCGGGTTCGAGGATTGCCATGGTCAGGGCCTTGCCGTCCTCGGCCACGCGGAACACCCGCACTCGCCCGGTCTTGAGGATGAACAGGGCCTTGACCGGCTGGGCCTGGCTGTAGAGGAGCTCGCCGCGGCGGAAGAGCTTCGCGGGGGCCATCATGTCCATCTCGCGGATCTCTGCCGCGGACAGGTCGGCGAAGAGGTCCACTTCGTTCAGGCACGCGAACGTTCCGCCGTCGGCCAGGAGGGCCTCCAGCGGGTCGGTCTCGCGCGCCTCCGGGGACCAGGGCTTGGCCTTGGCGGCCCCGGAGGCGAGCTCGTCACGGCACTCGTCGTTCACGAGTGCGCCTTCCGGATCATCGCCGTGGCGACCAGGGCGAGGATGAGCCCGTAGACCAGGTGTCCCATGAGGGACATCATGACAGTCGCGTTCAGGGCGAACACGGGCATTCCGAGCATCATCGGCATGGCCAGGAGCGGGCCGATGATCCACAGCACGACCCCGTAGACGAGCCCGGTGATGGTGCCCTTGCCCCAGGAGCGCAGGTAGATGCTGAAGAACAGGGACAGGATCAGGCCGTAGACGACCGAGATGACCAGGTGGATCCCGAAGCCGACCCATGCGGAGTGGGAGCCGACCATGGAGGCGATGGTGGGGAGCATGCCCATCATGGCCATGAGCATCCCGAACACCAGGCCGCCGGCGAGGCCGCCGACGGCCCCGGCTGCCGCCCTGCGTCCCAGGGAGGTGTAGTCGGAGGAGGCTGCGCGGAAGATGGGGTGCGATGCGGACATTGTGTGGGCCGCCTTTCCGTTGGCTTGATTCGTTCTGACAGTGCCGACGCTACGCACCCGGGGGCGGGGCGTTCTGTGAACGAGTGCACACAGCGGACAGAGATCATCGGGTCCGGGCGATGGCCCGCCGCAGGGCGAGGAGAAGGCGGGCCGCTGCCCGCGCGGGCGGGGCGTCGAGGCCGGCCAGGCGGGCCTGGATCGCCGCTGACCAGAGGCCGTCGCTGTGTGTGGGGTAGGCGTGCACGGCCCCCGCCACGTGCTGGGCCTTCAGGCCCGCGTGCACGGCCAGGGAAAGCTCGCCGAGGGTCTCCCCGGCGCGCGGGCCCACGATCGTTCCCCCGAGGATGCGTCCCGAGCGGTCCAGGGCGATCCGGGTGAACCCCCTCGGGTCGGCGTCGGCGACAGCGCGGTCCACGCGGGTGTGCGGGACCGTCAGGGTGCGCGGAGCACCTGCCGCTGTGGGCTGGCCGACTGCGGCGACCTCGGGGGCGGTGAATGCCACCCTCGGCTCGGGGATGGACCCGGCCTTCCGGCGGGTGCCCAGGACGGCGTTGGCCGCCGCGGCTGCCGCGTGCACCCCTGCCGTGTGCGTGTGCCGGCTCCTGGCGGTGACGTCTCCGGCCGCCCACACCCGGGGGTTGGTGGTCCGCAGTGTCTCGTCGGTGACCGCGTGGCCGCGCCCGTCGAGGCGGATCCCGGCCTCGACGAGCCCGATCCCGTGGGTCCGCGGGGCCTTCCCGGTCGCGGCGAGGAGATGTGTGTAGGGCACCTTGGTGCCTCCCGCGGTGCGCAGCGCCCAGCCTGCCCCGTCCTGGGAGACGGCGACGGCGCGGTCTCCGGCGAGCACCCGCACGCCGTCCGCTTCGAGGGCGTCCCGCACGAGGGCGGAGGCGTCCGGGTCCTCCCCCGGCAGCAGCCGGGGTGCCGAGGCGACGACCGTGACCTCGGACCCGAGGCGGGCGAAGGCCTGGGCGAGCTCGCAGCCCACGGGGCCGCCGCCGACCACCGCGAGGCGCTCCGGGAGCCCGGCAAGGGACCAGAGCGTCTCGCTCGTGAGGGCTCCGCAAGGGCCCAGACCCTCGAGGGAGGGGAGGGCGGGTGCTGCGCCGGTGGCCAGCAGGACCGTCAGGGAGGGCAGCCGCCGCCCCTCGAGGCAGACGGTCCCGTCCGGGTCCAGGACGGCGAGTCCGTGCAGGACGCGCACGCCCGCCTCCTCGAGGGCCTCGGGCGAATCGTGTGGCTCGATCGCGGCGATGGCGGCCCTCGCCCTTGCCATCGCGACGTCGAAGCCGAGCCCGTCGCGGGCTGCGGCGATGAGGGCCTTGGACGGCATGCACCCCGTGTAGAGGCACTCCCCGCCGGTCCTGGCCGCCTCCACCAGCGCCACCCTGGCACCGAGCCGGGCTGCGGTCTGAGCCCCGATCAGCCCCGCGGTCCCGCCGCCGACCACCACCAGGTCGAATCCCGCCATCAGTGCCGTCCCTTCATGCTCTCGCGATCCGTGCCCTGCCCCACCATGGCACGGGCGTGCAACGATGGCCTGTGACCGCCGCGGACCGCTACCAGTCCTTCGCCCGCCTGTACGACGTTCTCGCCGGCGAGCCCGTCTACCGGACTGGCCGCCTGCGCGGCATCGCCGGACTGCGCCTGCGCCCCGGCCAGGCCGTGGTCGACGCCGGCTGCGGGACCGGGCTGAACTTCGCCCACCTCGAGGCGGCCCTGGGCCCGGGCGGGCGCATCGTCGGCATCGACGCCAGCTGCGCGATGCTCGACCAGGCACGCAAGCGGATCCGGCGCGCGGGCTGGGCGAACATCGACCTCGTCCACGCAGACCTCACCGCCATCGCCCCGACCAACCTCGCCGACCTCGTCCACGAGGCCGCCCCGCAGGTCGACGCAGTGCTGGCCACCTACTCCCTCTCCGTGACGGGGGACGCCGCGGCCGCATGGGAGCGGATCCTGGCACTGTGCGCGCCCGGCACCAGGGTCGCCGTCGTGGACATGCAGCTGCCCACCGGGCCGGCCGCGGCCCTCGCACCCATCGCGGCCCTGGCCTGCCGCCTCGGCGGCTCCGATCCCTCCGCACACCCCTGGACCCTCCTCGAACACGACACCCCGGACACGGAGGCCTCCTCCCTGCGCGGAGGCCACATCCAGATCCGGGCGGGAACCCCCAGCCGGTCACCCCAGCCCTGAGCCGCCCAGCATCCGGCATCAGCGCACCACGGGCAAGGATCCTGTCTCTGCAATGCAGGACACAGACCACCCGCGCACGTTCAAGTACGGTCGCCGGAGAACAGAGCGCCGGCAGAGGAGAAGGAGCGAGACGATGAGCACCACCAACCGGACGTACCAGGCGGTCTGGAACGGGAAAGTGCTGGCCGAATCCGACCGCACGGTCCAAGTCGAAGGGAACCAGTACTTCCCGCCCGAGTCGATCAACGCCGAGTACCTCCGCCCCAGCACCCACACCACCGTCTGCCCCTGGAAGGGCACCGCGAGCTACTACACCATCGAGGCCGACGGGCGGAGGAACCGCGACGCCGCCTGGTACTACCCCTCTCCGAGCCCGGCGGCCCGGCAGATCAAGGACCACGTCGCCTTCTGGAAGGGCGTGCGCGTCATCGAAGCAGGGACGCGCCAGCCCGAGAAGGCGGCCTCTGGCAGCGGCCTCCTCTCCCGGCTGTTCGGCCACGGCGAGGACTGAGGCGGGGCGGGGAAATGACAGTTGAAGGCACGAGGGAGGAACTGAGCATGGCAGAGCAGGCAGACGTCATCGTCATCGGCATGGGACCCGGCGGGGAAGCCGCCGCGGCCCGACTGGCCCGGTCCGGGGCCTCCGTGGTCGGGATCGAGAAGAACCTGGTCGGAGGAGAATGCCCCTACTACGGGTGCATCCCATCGAAGATGATGATCCGCGCGGCCGACTCCCTCGCCGAGGCCCGCCGGGTCCCGGAGCTGGCCGGGACGTCCCAGGCAGTCCCCGACTTCGCCACCGTCGCCCAGCGCATCCGCGACGAGGCCACCGACGACTGGGACGACACCGTCGCCGTCGAGCGCTTCGAGAAGGCCGGCGGACGCTTCGTCCGAGGCACTGCACGGATCACCGGCCCGAAGACGGTCAGCGTCGACGGGCAGGACTTCGAAGCCTCCCGGGCGATCCTGCTCAACACCGGCACCGACCCCGCCGTCCCACCCATCCCCGGCCTGGCCGGCACCCCGTACTGGACCAACCGCGAGGTCATCGCCGCCAAGGACGCCCCCGAATCCCTGATCGTCCTGGGCGGTGGGCCCATCGGCCTCGAACTCGCCCAGGCCTTCGCGCGCTTCGGCACCCGCATCGAGGTCCTCGAAGCCCTCGACACCCTCCTTCCCCTCGAGGAGCCCGAAGCCAGCCGGCTCGTCGAAGACGTGCTCCCCGCCGAAGGTATCGGCATCCACACCGGAACCCGGGCCGAATCCATCGAGCACGACGGGACCGCGTTCACCGTCCGGGCCGGCGGCCGGACGTACACCGCCGAGCGGCTCCTCGTCGCCACGGGCCGCAGGGTCGACTTCGATGCCCTAGGGCTCGCCTCCATCGGGGTCGACACCGGCGCCCGCTCCGTCCCCACGGACGAGCACCTGCGCATCATCGACGGCGTCTACGCCATCGGCGACATCACCGGGCATGGCGCCTTCACCCACGTCTCCATGTACCAGGCCGGGATCGCCGCCAGCCACATCCTGGGCGAGGAGACCGCCGGGGCGGAATACCATGCCGTGCCCCGGGTGACCTTCACCGACCCGGAGGTCGGCGCCGTCGGCCTCACCGAACGTCAGGCGCGCGAGAAGGACCTCGAAGTCGCGACAGCGACCGCCCAGATCCCCTCCTCCGCCCGGGGGTGGATCCATAAGGCCGGCAACCAGGGCCTGATCAAGCTCGTCGCCGATGCGGAGCGCGGCATCCTCGTCGGCGCGACTTCCGCCGGCCCCACCGGCGGAGAGGTCCTGTCCATGCTCACCCTCGCCGTCCACGAACGCACCCCGATCCGGCGGCTGCGGGAGATGATCTACGCCTACCCCACCTTCCACAGGGCGGTCGAAGACGCCCTCGGGAGGCTGCCATGAGCCACCAACCGGTCCTGGCAGCAGGACCGGCTGAGAACACCCGGGTTCCCCGATGATGTCCATGTCCGTTCCCACGTACATCCCGTCGCCGAACGTCAACGCGGTCAAGATCGGCCCGCTCTCGATCCACTTCTATGCGCTGTGCATCCTCGCGGGCATCGCCGTGGCGCTCTGGCTCACGAGCCGCCGCTGGGTGAACCGCGGAGGCAGACCGGGCCAGGTCCTCGACATCGCGCTCTGGGCGGTGCCGTTCGGCATCGTCGGCGGGCGCATCTACCACGTCATCACCGACCCCGAGCTCTACTTCCTGCCCGGCAGGAACCCGTGGAACGCGTTCGCCATCTGGGACGGCGGCCTCGGGATCTGGGGCGCCATCGCCCTCGGCGGCCTGGGGGCTTGGATCGGCTGCCGGCGAGCCAAGGCGAGCCTTCCCGCCTTCGCCGACGCGCTCGCCCCGGGACTCCTGTTCGCCCAGGCGCTCGGGCGCCTCGGCAACTGGTTCAACAATGAGCTCTACGGGGACCCGACCACGCTGCCCTGGGGCCTCCAGATCCATCAGATGGACCCAGCCACCGGCGCCGCCGCCCTGGGCTCGGACGGAACCCCGATCGTCCTCGGCTACTTCCAGCCCACGTTCCTCTACGAAGCCGTGTGGTGCACGCTCGGCGGATTCGCGATCATCTTCGCGTCCCGCCGGTTCCGCCTGCCGCGCGGGGCCGAGTTCTCGCTCTACGTCATGCTGTACACGGCTGGCCGCTTCGTCATCGAGCTCATGCGCTCGGACTACGCCAATCTGATCCTCGGGCTGCGGGTCAACACCTGGGTCGCCGGGCTCGTCTTCCTCGGCGGCGCGGCATTCGCCCGAGTGATGCTCAGGTCGCGGACGGCGCCGCGGGCCGAGACCGACGTGGCCGCGCAACCCGAGGAGCAGGGGGCTGGCCTTGCCTAGGGCCACCGCCCGAAGCCGGACGCAGACCCCATCCCACATGAGACGGGACGGACAGGAACCACCGACAGCGGAAAGGACCACCGGCCATGGCCGTTCAGATGCAGGAAGAGATGCGCAGGCTCCAGGGGCAGCTGCGCTACGAGCCGACGGCGAAGCGTATCCGCGCTGAGGCAGCGGGCCGAACCCTGGTCGACTCCCGCCGGGCAATCCTGGTCTGGGAAGCCCACCGGGTCATCCCTGGCTACGCTGTGCCCGAAGAGGACATTGCGGCCGAGGCGGCACCTGCCGCCGGCGCGGGGCCTGTCTCGGCATTCGGCCGGAGCCACGGCCCCGGGCAGGAACTGACCCTGTGGGGCTCCGGATTCGCCCTGCCTGCCGCCGCGTTCAGGCCCCGACGACCCGGACCTCTCCCAGTTCCTGCTGCTGGATTTCGGGGCCTTCGACCGGTGGAGGGAAGACGGGCAGGACATCGAGGGCCACCCGCGCGACCCCTTCCACCGCGTCGACGCCCGACCGGGCTCCCAACGGGTTCGAGTCGAGTTCAACGGCATGGTCCTCGCCGAGAGCACCAGCCCGGTGCTGGTCTACGAGACAATGCTCCCCGTGCGGACCTACCTTGCGCGAAGCGACGTGGACTTCGCTCTCCTGGAGCCGTCTGAGCGCACCAGCCTCTGCCCGTACAAGGGACGCGCGTCCTACTGGTCCGTCCGCGGCGCCGACCCCCGGGGTCGGAACATCGCCTGGAGCTACGAGCAGACACTGCCCGACGCGGGACACCTCAAGGACCTGATCGCCTTCTACAACGAGCGCGCCGAGATCCGCTCCGAGGACGCGACGAGCCCAGAACAGGCCCCGGCCCGCAATACCGTTGCCTGAGCACCCACCCGCAGCGCCCGGCCGCCCCGCCATCGGCGGGGAGGTCACGGCTCCTTCCAGCCGCTCCGCCACCAACCGGCTCCTCCAAGGACTCAAAGACGAAGGCTGGGGCCCTGCCGCATGGGTGCGCTTCCTGGGCAGGGCCGCCCTGCGCTCCGGCCGGGAAGCAATCAACCATTCCCCGGCCCTGGCCGAGGCAACGATCCTGCACACCGCATTCGGCGCTTTCCGCCCCTCCGCGCGGCAGGCACTGGGTCGCCGCAAGCTGGCTCCTGTCCGTCACCCACCTCGGCATGCTCGAAGAACGCAGCAGCCTAGGAGTCGCGGGTTGTGCGCAACGTCTCGCGATCGGGACGGATGGACCAGAACCCTGCCCCGGCCCCAAGCAGTCGGCCGAAGACGGCGGGGCTGTCGAAATGGGGGAAGCACAGCCAGTCAATGGATCCGTCCGAGCTGACCAGGGCAGCGGACCGGCAGTCCGAGATCAGGGCGTAATCCGAGATGGGGCAAGGTTCCATCTATTCCGCCTTCCTTAGGGATCTCGGAGCTGACCAGGGCAGCGGACCGGCAGTCCGAGATCAGGGCGTAATCCGAGATGGGGCAAGGTTCCATCTATTCCGCCTTCCTTAGGGATCTCGGAGCTGACCAGGGCAGCGGACCGGCAGTCCGAGATCAGGGCGTAATCCGAGATGGGGCAAGGTTCCATCTATTCCGCCTTAGGGATCTCGCTCGCGGCAGATCTGTGGCCCAAGCCCGCTGCACCGCGCCCGGAATGCCAGACTGCACCCGCAGGAGGACCGCGGCCGCCCCCATGCGGGCTGGTTCTCGGAGCCTACCGATCGGGACCGCCTTGGGCAGGTACTCGGCGAATTCCCGCTCGAGGTGCTCCTTGGGACGAGCGCCGACCACAGAGACCCTCTGCACCCCGCCCTCGAACAGAAGGACGGAGGGAATGGATGTGATTCCGTACCGGGCGGACGTCTCAGGGCTCTCGTCAACATTCACCTTCACCACCTCCACCTTTTCGCCGTGATCGGCCGCCAGCTGCTCCAGAACTGGGGAGAGCATGCGGCAGGGGCCGCACCACTCTGCCCAGAAATCCACGATCACCGGCTTGGCCGAGTCGAGCACCTCGGTGTCGAAGGACGCATCGGTCACTGATCTCGTTGCCATGACTGTCTTCCCTTCCTCGGCGAGCTGTGCGCTTTGCCCTGCGGGGGGCAGCTTTCACGGTATGCCGCAAGGAGAGTCGAATCTGTGTCCACGCGTACACAAGGGATATCCGCAAGCGGTGGGCTCGGGCTGCGAGCGGGTAGCCAATGGCCCTGAGCGCTGCTAAAAGTGCTAACTCAGGTGCTAAAGGTCGTGTACGTTGAGGTATCCGAACGTAATTATCCACAGGTTACATGGCGTGGATCGTTGATTTTCTGCGGCAGAACGCGCACCAGTGGTTTCGGGCGCGAGAGGGCGCGGAGGAGTTCAAGTCCCCCTCCGCGCACCAACGAAACGCCCCGGTCCTAGGACCGGGGCGTTTGGCGTTCCGGCACGGTTGCAGGGCCGACTTTCCGCATGCTTCCGGGCTTTCCAACCAACGACGACGGCGCCCAGCCACCCCGCGATTTCCGTGTCATCCGCCCCTCGCAGATGGTGTAAAGTATTTACTCGTTGCCCCGAGGGGAATCGCTTCAGGCGAGTTTCCGTGGGCGTCATCTGCGCGGGTGGCGGAATGGCAGACGCGCTAGCTTGAGGTGCTAGTGCCCGATTAGGGCGTGGGGGTTCAAGTCCCCCTCCGCGCACCAACGAAACGCCCCGGTCCTAGGACCGGGGCGTTCGGCGTTTCCAAGGTCCCGCGGCGGCGTCGGTGGTGACGGAGAGACGCCTTGTGGCCAAGAAGACGCACTCGAGCCGTCCTATCTGCCAGAAGGCGTCTGGCTCGAAGTCACGCGCTGATAGGGCACGTTTGGCCTAGACATTGGCGCATTCGGAGCGGCCGGAGGCCGGCTCGAATCTCGTCGATGAGGATCTCGGGTTGCTCGAGGGCGGCGAAGTGGCCGCCCTTCTCGGCCTCCCCGTAGTGGATGAGGTTCGTGTACTTGTCTTCGATCCAGGTGCGCGGCGGCAGCGGGATGTCACGAGGGAACACCGTCACCGCCACCGGGAGCGCCAGGGTCGGGCCGGCCATCGTCGCGGCCCGGTTCTCCCAGTAGATCCGGGCAGAGGATGCCGCGGTGTTGGTGAACCAGTACAGGGAGATGGTGTCGAGGATGTCGTCGAGGGCGATCGCGTCCTCGGCCAAGCCCTGGTTGTCGGTCTTGGACTGGAATTTCTCGTAGATCCATGCGGCCTGGCCGGCCGGAGAGTCTGCGAGGGCGAATCCGGGCGTTTCCGGCATGGTGCCCTGCAGGTGGTTCGACCCGCCGAGCGGGCCGCTGTACAGAGCGAGGGTGTCCAAAGCGTGCTGTTCGTCCGGCGAGAGGTTCTCGGGCATCGTCTCGGGAAACGCGTAGGGGGTGTTGAGGTGGATGCCGGTCAGTCCTTCGGGCTGCATCTTTCCGAGGGTGGTCGTCACGACGGAGCCCCAGTCGCCGCCCTGCGCGGCCCACCGGGTGTAGCCAAGGTGATGCATCAGCTTCGCCCACGCCCTCGCGATGCGGTCGACGTTCCAGCCTGTCGTCGTCGGCTTGCCCGAGAATCCGAACCCGGGCAGCGACGGGATGACGACGTGGAAGGCGTCTTCCGCGTGGCCGCCGTGCGCGACCGGGTCGGTGAGCGGATCGATCAGCTTCAGGAAGTCAACGATCGAGCTCGGCCATCCATGGGTCAGGATCAGCGGCATTGCGCTGGGATGCGGCGATGTGACGTGGATGAAGTGGATGTCGAGGCCGTCGATCTCTGTCAGGAACTGCGGGTAACCGTTGAGCGAAGCCTCGAAGCGGCGCCAGTCGTAGTCGTGCTCCCAGTAGCGGACCAACATTTTCGCGTTTTCCAGGCGCACGCCCTGCGACCAGTCGGGAACCGTCTCAGGGTCCGGCCACCGCGTCCGGGCGAGCCGGGACTTGAGGTCGTCGATGTCGGCATCGGAGATGGCCACCGCGAAAGGGCGGATGGATGCCGGTGCCACAGGCGTCGATTCGATCACGATGGGGCCTCCTTGATGATGGGTTCCACGCACAGCACCTCGCTGCACACTGGTGTGCAGTTCGGACGTAGATGGACCGTACTCCATTGCACAGACATGTGCAATCATGGGGGCATGGCGACGGAGACCGCTCGAGCGCGGGCGATGGATGAGACCCGGAACCGCATCCTCGACGTCGCGCGCGAGGTGCTGGGGCAGGACCCGGATGCGGGTATGGGCGACGTCGCGGCCGCCGCCGGGGTGGTGCGTCGGACCGTGTACGGGCATTTCCCTTCGCGGAGCGATCTGGTGCGCACGCTCGCCGGACAGGCGGTGCAGGAGATGGCCGCCGTGCTGGAAGAGGTCGACCGTGACGAGGTGCCCGCCGACGCGGTGTGGGCGGGATTCGTCGACCGACTGTGGCCTCTCGCGCATCGGTACCGGGTGCTGCTGGCGTTGCGTCGCGGCGAGTACGGCGACGAGATCCATGACCTGCTGGGTTCCGTCGACGAGATTCTGGCGGACGTGATCCGGCGTGGGCAGGACGCCGGCGTCTTCGGCCGGCATCTGCCTGCGGAGGCCCTCGGGCGGATCGGCTACGCGGCCGTGTTCGCGATCGCCGACGACCGTCGCAGCGGTCCCGTGTTCGACGTCCGAGCGGCCGCGATCACGAGCCTGCTCGTACTCGGCGTGCCTGCGTCGCGCGCATACGAATTGGCTGCCCCGCTCCGGTCGCCATGACGCCGGCTCGTCGAGGTCCACGCGGACCTCGAGCGCGATCGACCACCTCGCAAGTCCCCCTCCGCGCACATGCGAACACCCCGGTCCGATGGGCCGGGGTGTTCTTCTTTTCGACGGCGCTAGTCCATCTGCGCAACTCCCAACAGGTTCCCTTCGCTGTCGCGGAACCACGCGGCGCGCAGCCCCGACCTCTCGGCGATGCCCTCGACCGTTCTCAGGCTGGGCAGGTCGTAGTCCTCGAACTCGACGCCCCGCGAGCGCAGTTCCCCAACCGTCGCACCAATGTCCGCCGTGCGGAAGGCTATCTGGGTGTGGTCGCCGCTGGCTTTGCCGGTGCTCGGGAAGAGCAGGAACTGGCTACCCTCCGCCAACTCGTAGGTGAGGCCCTCCGCCGACTCCTCAAGGGGTTCAAGACCGAGCTTCTCGGCGTAGAACTGCCGCGCTCGGACTAGATCTTGGGCTGGAATGGTCGTGTACACGTACGCTTGGCCGAGTTTCGTGCTGTGCGTCATAGCAATCGCCTCCGTGGAAGTCCCCCGTCTGAGCGCCTCCCCGGCTGCAGGGTACCCCCGCGTGCGCTACCTCGCTACAGGCGTTCGACCCTCCCCACGAAGTGACGTCGACCCGACGAGGGGCTCCACCCCACAAAGTCGGAGCGGCCCCACGCACCGTGGGAATCTGTCGAGTCCGCGATGTTCAAGCACACCCGTGCTGGCAAGAAGACGGGCGCCTCGAACTTCACGTCCCAGGCAAAGGAGTCGCCCTTGTGGGCGCCGACCTCGGCGAGCGCGCGCGACGCCGTGTACATGCCGTGCGCGATCGACCGCCGCATCCCGAGGGCGCGGGCCGAGATCGAGCTGAGGTGGATCGGGTTGAAGTCGCCCGAGACGGCCGCGTACTCGCGCCCGGTCTCAGACCCCAACCGCCACAGCGCCGTCGGCAGCGGCGCGCGGAACTCTGCCCGCGGCTCGGCCACCTGCGGCTTGTCGACGCCAGGCAGGAACACGCCCTTGGCGAGATAGGTCGACACACCGCGCCACGCGACGTCGTCGTTCCCGGCATGACGCACCTCGGTGACCACGTCGACCTGAGTCCCCGCCCGGTGGCCCGTGAGGCCCTCTGCCCACGCGAGCACGTCGAGGAGGTCGCCGTAGTACACGGGGTGCCGGTATTCGACGCGGTTCCGCAGGTGCACCATGCCGAGCAGGGACAGCGGGAAATCGTCCCGCCCCATGACCGACATCGCGGCCGGAAAGGCGAGCGCGTGGATGTAGCCCGCTGGTGCTACATCCAGCTTGGTCTCCCCGAGCAGCGCTTGGTACTCGGTCATCTTCACGAGGTCCGGAAGGACCCCCGTGACGTGGTGACGAGCGGCTGGGAGGGCGGTCCGACCGGTCCCCCTGCTGACGAGCTTCTTGGCGGCCTCGCGCGCCGCACCGACATAGAGGCGCGAGAGCGAGGGCATCTCGGGGAGCTCGACCGTCTCGATCCCCCGGGCTGGCGCGCTCACTGACCCACCAGATTTTGGCCGCACACGCGCAGCACGTTGCCGGAGATTCCCCCGGCCGCGTCGGAGGCGAGGAACGCGATGGCCTCCGCGACGTCCACGGGCAATCCGCCCTGTTGGAGCGAGTTGAGCCGCCGGGCTACCTCGCGCGTGGCGAAGGGGATCTTCGCGGTCATCTCGGTTTCGATGAAGCCCGGGGCCACGGCGTTGACCGTGCCGCCGCGCGCTGCGAGCCTCGCCGCCGTCGACCGCACCATGCCCACGACGCCGGCCTTCGACGCCGCGTAGTTCGTCTGACCGCGGTTGCCGGCGATTCCGCTCGTGGACGAAACGGAGACAATATGCGCGCCGTCGCCGAAGCGGTCCGAGGCAAGCAGGGCTTCGTTGATCCGCAGCTGGGCCGCGATGTTCACGGCGATGACCGAGTCCCACTTGGCGGCGTCCATGTTGGCCAGGAGCTTGTCGCGCGTGATGCCCGCGTTGTGCACCACGATGTCGAGACGTCCGTGGCGCCCCGCGGCGTGCTCGAGGATGCTCTCCCCCGCGTCGGGCCGCGTGATGTCGAGCTGAAGCGCGGTGCCATGCACTTCGTTGGCGATCCTCGCGAGCGATTCCCCCGCCGCCGGGAC